>JACMOE010000023.1 GCA_014378185.1 Gemmatimonadaceae bacterium
AATGGCAGTGGAGATGGACAAAGGACATTCAAGAAAGGATAGCGACCGCGACTCCCCGCGTCAAAGACGGGGCAATCCGATGTATTCTCGGAAGTCATTGCAGAATAATGACTTAACAACTACATCGGCGGCGCGGGTGCCGCCTCGGACCGCCGGCGATAAGGTTGGAAACGCACCCGCACGGCGTCGCCACCAGACGTCATTTCCGCGATATACCATGTGCGCGTGCCGAACTCGGCACGAAGCTGCTCGTTCGCGGCGCCGAGATCCCGGGCATAGACCACGTCGCCGGACAGCCGCCCCCCTGCATCGACACGGATACTCGAAAGCAGCGCCGCCATGCTCACCCCATTCGAGACCGTCTTGGATTGCGAAACCATGCAAGTGGGAGGCAGTGCGCGACCCGGAACCAGCGCGATCTGGTCGTCGGCACGAAGTCCCGAGACGGCCACCGCACCGGTGTCGCGCAGGATCGCATCGAGTGCTCGGTGGGCGCGCACACCCGAGGGATCCGGCGCCGACTCCAGCGCGTCCAGCTCTGTCTCCATGGTACAGGCGTCTGCAGTGGCCGTGAGTTCCTCAACGGGCAACGGCCGCAGGCCGGCACTGCGGAGCCGTGCCGCGAGTCGCGCATGCCAGCCGTCCTGGACAAATACCAGGGCATTGTGGAGTTGCGCGGCTCGCGCGCCCTCGATAATCGTGGTGGCGGTTGAAAACTTTTCCGCGCTCAGTCGGAGGATCGTCCTCACGCCGTACCCGTGTGTACGGTTGGGAGGCAATAGCCAGGCGAGCGCCAGCCAGAGTGGCACGAGGAGCGCCACAGTGCGTTTCGCTGTCTCTCCGCGCACGCGGCTCGACAGCGCGTCCGGAAAACGCGCAATCAGGAGAACGAATGCGGGCAGCGCACCATACAGGAAGCGTGGGCCGGCAAAGTAGCTCTCCGCCCAGTAGGCCGCGTAGCCGGCAAGCAGCATGCCCAGCAGGCCAAGCAGCAGCACATCCCACCGGGTGGCGCGGCGACTCGACAGGAGCGTCCCGATCATCAACCAGCTGGCGGGCAGGGGCCATGCGAGCAGCGCCGAATCCAGCCGCATCAGGTACGAGGAAGCCATCCTGAGACCGCGTAACGGCGTGTGTGCGCCCAGAGTGGGACCAGGATGAAATCCTGGACGGTGCAGGGGTCCGTTGAGGAGATCGTACCCAAACAGCAGGGACGCGCCGGTGGTGGCATGGTTTGCCGCGAGGAGCAGGCCCACTGGTACCGCGCCTCCGATGAACTGCCAGGCGAGCGATCGGGCAAGTACGCGGTTCCGCCGCACCGCGACCAATTGGAACAGTCCGATGGGCACGGCCGCGAGCGCCGCATCATAGGGACGACTGGTCGCAGCCACGCCCAGCGCAGCACCGATCACGCATGCCCAGGTGCCGGCGCTCCGCGCTTCGCCCGCGCGAGCCCATTGTGCGAGCGCTGCCAGGGCCGTCGTGATGCCCAGCAGCACCATCGCATGATTCATCTGGCTTCCGCCCATGAGCAGCACGAACGGCGACAGTGCGAACACGGCGGTCGCACGCCGAGCGATGCGCTCCGAATCGATGACGCGCACGAACGCATGGAGCGCGGCAGCCGTGCAACCAGTGAGCAGGGGATTCACGATCCACGGTGCACCCACCAGCATGCCGCCCGCGAGCGCCGCCGCACCACCCACGGGAAACTGTGTGAACCACCGACCGTCGGTCTGCACGGTCATGCTCGTGCTGAAGAAGGCCGGATGTACGGGAGCGTGCGCCGCCAGATGTCCTTGCGCCAGGAGCGTCGCCTGCCAGAGCTGGGCAACCTCGTCGCCCGACACGGGCCGGAGTCCGTACGCCATCCAGCCGGCGGCAAGGCAGAGCGCCGTGGTGATCGCGCACGCCACGTGCGCGAACACTCTGGGCGGGAGTGCCATGTGCAACCTGTCCGCGCCAATGAGAAATGCGCGGACGGGCGCTCCGGCAAAGCGAGAGAATGTGAGTGCGAGCAGGGTGGTGAGCACCAGCCACGCCAACCACTGTCGCACGTGCGCAGCGCGCTGGGGGTCTGCGACCCCGTCGGTCAGCAGGTTGGCCGTGGGCACCACGGTGAGCGCGAAGAGCACGATCGCCGCCCCCACCAACGGCCAGCGCGCGCCACCTTCGCCACTCGTTCGCTCGGGGCTCATCGCGACGATGTCACGATCGCCTGGAACAGTGCGAAGTGGCCGCGAGGCGGGACGAAGGTCATTTTAGAAAGGTTAGCGACCGCGACTTCTGCGTCAAACTCGCCGCACCGTGACGATCCATTGGAAGTGACTGCACACAGCCGGCGCATCTGGATTCGCCGAATACTGCGCGTGTTGGCCGGATTCGCCCTCATCGTGATCGCGTGCCTCCTGCTGGCGCCCACCGGCCGCTACCTGCTCCGCGCGGGGTGGGAAGAAGCGAAGATTCTCGCACGTCGTCGGCCGATCGCGGCGCTTGCCGCCGATGTGACGACGACCTCCGCCCTTCGCGCCAAGTTTTCGCTGGTGCTCGCGGCGCGCACCTTCGCACACGACTCGCTGGGACTCGAGACCGGGCAAAGCTTCACCACGTACAGCGCCATCGACCGGGACACACTCGTCCTCGTGCTGTCCGGCGCCTATCGCGACCGCCTCGAGTCATACACCTGGTGGTTCCCGGTGGTGGGCCGCGTGCCCTACAAGGGCTACTTCGACTTCGACGAAGCGCGCCGACAGGAGCGCACCCTCGCCGCACGCGGCCTTGACGCGCGACTCGGCGCCGCGTCCGCGTTCAGCACACTCGGGTGGTTCAATGATCCGCTGCTTCCCTCCACCGTTCGCGCGGATTCGTTGACGCTCGCGAACACCGTCATCCACGAGCTCACGCACAACACGTTCTATGCGCCCGGAGGCGCCGTGTTCAACGAGAGCTTCGCGAACTTCGTGGGCGCACGGGGTGCCGAACGGTTCTACCGCGCGCGCGGTCAGGCGTCTGCCGCCGACGAAGCGTTCGCGCGCTGGCGTGACGAAAAAGTGATGGGTCGCTTCTGGGCCGAGCTCTATGGCCGAGTTGATTCGGCGTTCAAGGCGCATCCAGGTGAAGCGCCCGCGCATGTTGCCGAGCGTATTGCCGTGCGGGATTCGCTGTACGTCGAGGCGAGGGAGCAGTTGATGCACGAGATCGGTCCGCAGCTGCGCACCATCAGCCTGCGTGCCATCGAACGCGTGCGATTCGACAATGCGATCCTGATGTCGAGACGCGTGTACCTCACCGACCTCGACGTGTTCGACGCGGTGCTGTCCAGGCACGGCGGCAACCTCCGACTGACGATTGCGGCGATCATTGCCGCCGCCAGAACCGACGACACAAAGCGGCCGTTTGACATTGTCCGGCGCCTGGCAGGCCTTCCACCCGCTTTCGTGGCAGACAGCGTGCGAAGCGCGAACCGATGAGCCAGCGCGCGCCGTCGTCCGCTCAGCGGCGGCGTCGAACGCACCCGCGAAGACACCCGCGATCATGACGGGGAAGGCGAGGCGGCGGTGAATGCAAACGGCCCGCATCACGGCTTTACCCCGAACCGCCCTCG
>JACMOE010000241.1 GCA_014378185.1 Gemmatimonadaceae bacterium
ACTTCCTCGGCGCAGCACCTCGAGCCTCAGCGCCCCGCGTCGAAGATACTCGAGATTCATGTCGGTGATCTCGTACTCGCCACGCGCCGAAGGGCGGAGGTCGCGCGCGATTGCCGCCGCCTCGCCGTCGTAGAAATACAGTCCGGTGACGGCATAGTTTGACCGTGGCACGACTGGCTTCTCCTCGAGACCGACGACGCGTCCATCCTCCCCCAATTCAGCGACACCGTAGCGTTCAGGGTCGCTCACGCGATAGCCGAACACCGTGGCACCGGTGGTTTCAAGCGCGGCACGCTGGAGTTGTTGCGCCAGACCAGCGCCGTAGAAAATGTTGTCGCCCAGCACGAGCGCCGACGGTTCGCCAGCGACGAACTCACGCCCGATCACGAACGCCTGCGCCAGTCCGTTCGGTGTTGCCTGCTCAGCGTAACGGAGGCTGATGCCCCATTGAGTTCCGTCGCCCAGCAGGGCCTGGAACAGCGGCAGGTGCTCCGGCGTCGAGATGAGCAGGATGTCGCGAATTCCGGCGAGCATCAGCGTCGTGAGCGGATAGTAGATGAGCGGCTTGTCGTAGATGGGCAACAACTGCTTGCTGACCACGAGTGTGACCGGGTGCAGCCTGGTGCCCGACCCGCCGGCCAGGACGATGCCGCGACGCGTCACTTCACGGCCTCGACGGTCGCCAGGCCCAGACGCTCCCCTGCATACGAGCGTGCCTTGATCCGCTCCAGCCAGTCGCCATGGGCAAGATACCATTCGAGCGTGCGACGCAGGCCGGACTCGAAGTCCACTGACGCGCGCCAACCCAGTTCGTCGGCAATGCGCGATGCGTCGATGGCGTAGCGCTGATCGTGCCCTGGACGATCCGTGACGTACGTGATCAAGGACGTGCGATCGCCGATCGATGCATCAGGCGAGAGCTCGTCCAGGATGGCGCAAATGCTCCGCACCACGTCGATGTTCTTCCGTTCGCTGTGCGCACCCACGTTGTACGAGCGGCCCGGCACGCCGCGCGCAAACGCCGTCGCGAGCGCCTCGGCATGATCGTCCACGTACAACCAGTCGCGCACGTTCGCCCCCGTGCCGTACACGGGAATCGACTGGCCGGCCAACGCACGTTGCGCCACAAGGGGGATCAGCTTTTCCGGGAACTGGAACGGCCCGTAGTTGTTCGACGAATTAGTCGTCAACACCGGGAAGCCGTACGTGTGATACCACGCACTGGCCAGGTGATCGGACGCCGCCTTGCTTGCCGCATAGGGCGACCGGGGGTCGTACGCCGTATGCTCCGTGAACAGCCCGGTCTCCGGCAACGAGCCGTACACCTCGTCCGTTGACACATGCACGAACCGGAATGCATCACGCCGACTCGCGGACAACGCACGCCAGTATGCCAGCGACTCCGCGAGCAACGTATACGTCCCCACCACGTTGGTCTGGATGAACGCATCCGGCCCGTCTATCGACCGGTCCACATGCGACTCGGCCGCAAGGTGAATGACGCCATCTGGCTGGTACCGGGCGAAGATCGCGCGCAGGGCGTCCGCATCGCAGATATCGACCTGCTCGAAGTGATACCGCGGATCTGTCGCGACCGACGCCACGGCCTCCAGGTCGGCGGCGTACGTGAGCTTGTCGAGGTTGACTACCTCGTGGGATGTGGTGGCAATGAGCCGTCGCACCAGGGCAGATCCAATGAATCCAGCCCCACCTGTCACGAATACCGTACTCATGGACCTCGCTCGCTCGTTGATCCCTCGTAAATGCGCCAGCGTCGATACTCCTTCAACCCGATCGCCCGCAACGGGCCGAGCAACAACTCGTTGTCCTCGAGAATCCAGCTCGCCTCGGCACCCACTGCCCCGTACGCCCGACCCCGGCGAAACGACTCGTGCACGAATAGTGGAAAGATCGCCCGGGTACGAAACTCCTTCTTTATCCCCAGCGCCATCACGCGCCCACTGCGCAGCTTCGACTTGCCGAGCAGCAGCTTGATCGCGCCGGTTGGAAAGAGCTTGCCGTTCCGGATTCGCTTGAGCACCTGGTTGAAGTCCGGCACGATGAGCATGAAGCCGGCCGGCTTTCCATTCACTTCCGCCATGAACGCAAACTGCGGGATGAGCAGCGGCTTGAGGTCCTTGGCCATGACGATGAATTCATCCTTCGTCATCGGCACGAACCCCCAGTTCTCCTCCCACGCGGAGTTGTACACGTCCCAGCACAGCTCGAGCTCGTCGTTGAAGCGGGAGAGGTCGAGGTCGCGAAAGGTCAGGCCGCTTTTTGCCCGTGCGCGGTCCGCGAACGCCACGAACGACGCCGGCAACTCGAACGACCCGTCCGCCATGGGAATGAAATACGCCACCAGGTCCTTCGCCTTGGTCTGCCCGGCGCCTTCGACCATCGTGGCGTAGGAGGGCGGATTCCATGGCGTCATGAACGTGGGCTCCACGTCGAAGCCGTCGATGAGCAATCCGCAGTCGTAATTGGTGCTGGGCATGACGGGTCCACGCATCATGTCCAGGCCACGCGCCGCTAGCCACTGCCGGGCGGCCGCGAACAGGCGGTCAACCACACCCTGATCGTCGATACTCTCGAGGAAACCCCAGAATCCCACCCGATCAGAGTGAAACGTGTTGTGCGCCCGGTTCTCGATCGCGGCAATCCGCCCCACCACGCGCCCATCTCGCACGGCAAGGAACAGCTCGCGGTCAGCCTCCCGATAGAATGGCTTCTTGCGATCGAGGGCGTCGAGCACGGTGAGCCGAAGCGGCGGCACCCAGTGCGGATGCTCCCGCTCGTTGTAGATCTGCCAGGGCAGGTCAACGAACCGGCCCAGATCCCGACGCGATGTGGCTGTGATGATCTCGAGAGACACGATATTGATGCGGTTTGTTGGCTATCGTCACCGGAGGAAAAAAGCTAATACTCTGCTTCCATGCGTGAACCATCATCCCCCATGCTGCCTGAGAGCGACCGCGGTCGCGACCCGAGCGAGGCCGCGCTTCGCACTGCCCTGCGCGTGCTGGCCGGCTACCTGGCGCTCACCAGTGTGCCGCTGGTTCACCTTGCCGTTTCCGGTGGTGAGTGGGGGCCACTCGCAATGCACGCGCTGGCCATTGG
>JACMOE010000242.1 GCA_014378185.1 Gemmatimonadaceae bacterium
CGTGCGCGCCGGTGCGTCCAGCGTCGTGACTGCCGTCGACCAGCTCGATGCGGCGGGTCACGACGGCGTCAGCGTGGTGCGTGACATCCGGGTTGCGTTCGACAACTCCGCGGCAGAGTGCGACATCATCGCCGCGAATCCGTCATCCCCCACGCAGTTCGGCGCCTGCGCCATGGCCGGCGCCGACGCCGCCGCCCTGTCGTACGATCTCTGTCGCTCGCTCCTCGTGCATCCACTCACCGACCGCGGCATCGAGCATTTCCTCGGCGACGTGTCCCGTCTCCGCCGCTCATGGCCCTCCAACTGATGCGCTACAGTTGCTCCGTCCTCCTCGCAGCGGGCGTCGCCGCCTGCACCGGCTCGCCCTCCAATTCCGGTGCGCAGGTCGCGCGGGCGAGTGACCCACCGCGAAGCACCACCGTTGCCGCATCCCGCCGCACCGCCATTACCGACGCCGTCGCAAAGGTGGCACCCGCCGTGGTGACCGTGCAGACGGAAGTCGTCCAGCGTGTCCAGGCAGATCCCTTCGAGGCCTTCTTTGGCGGCGGCGGGTCGAGCACCCGGTCGTCGGCCGGCCACGGCACGGGGTTCATCATTCGCCCGGACGGCATCATCGTCACCAACGCACATGTCGTCGCAGGGGCCACCACTATCACGGTGATGCTTCGCGACGGAACCACTTACCCCGCGAAGCAGATTGGCACCGACGAGACGAACGACCTCGCCGTGTTGCAGGTCGCCGCGAAGAACTTGCCCGTCGCGCCGCTCGGTGACTCGGACAATCTCCTGGTAGGCGAATGGGCCATTGCCATCGGCAATCCCTACGGCTTCATGCTCGGCAATTCGGAGCCGAGCGTCACGGCGGGAGTCATCAGCGGCGTGGGCCGCAACCTCGTGGCGCGCGGCGAGGGCACCTCCGCGTATTTCGACATGATTCAGACCGACGCCTCCATCAACCCTGGCAACTCGGGCGGGCCGCTGGTGAGCGCGGACGGCGAGGTGGTGGGCGTCAACTCCTCCATCTACTCCACCAGCGGTGGCTCCATCGGGCTGGGTTTCGCCATTCCCATCAATCGGGCGCGCCGTGTCGCCGATGACCTGATCACGCACGGACGCGTTCGTCGTCCGTGGATCGGCGTGCGTCTTGATCAGCCGCGCACCGAGAATCCGCGCGACTACATCGCGCGAGGCGCGCAGGTGGCTGCGGTCACTCCGGGCTCACCCGCCGAACGCGCGGGCATTCGCGCCGGCGACGTGCTGGTCCGTGTGAAGGCCCGGGCGATCCGCAACCGATTCGATTGGGATGCTGCGCTGCTCGACCTCCGGGTGGGCGACCAGGTGCCGCTCGTGGTCCATCGCACGCTCGGCGACGTGCCCGTGACGGTGGGCATCGCGGACCTGCCAGAGGTGAGCGCACGCAAGGTGCAGGTGCTCCGTGAACTGGAATTGGTGACGCTCACGCCCGCGATGCGCGCGGAGCGCGGCATTCGGTCAGAAAAGGGGGCACTCGTCTATCGGGCCAGCGACCGCATCACGCAGGAACTGCAGATCCAGCCGGGGGACGTGATCGTCGCGGTCAACCGGTCCATCATCGCGTCTGCCGACGACGCATCGCGCGCGCTCGATTATTATGCGGGACGGGGACCGATACGACTGATCTGCGAGCGCGAGGGCCAGACCTTTCCCATTGATTTCGTGATTCGATGACGGCGCACGACCGCTACTCGTCCCCGCTCTCCGAGCGGTATGCCTCCCGGGCGATGCTCGAGCTGTGGTCACCGCAGATGCGTCACGGTCTCTGGCGTCGGCTCTGGCTGGCGCTGGCCGAGGCGGAGCAGAAGCTGGGTGTGCCCATTCCGGACGAGGCGCTGCACCAGATGCGTGCGCACCTCGACAACATCGACTTCGAGGGCGTGGCGGTCTACGAGCGTCGCTTTCGCCACGATGTGATGGCCCACGTGCACGCCTTTGGCGACGTCGCTCCTGCGGCGCACAAGTACATCCACTTCGGTGCCACGAGCGCGTTCGTCACCGACAATGCCGACCTGATCCTCATGCGCCGCGGCCTTCGGTTGCTGCGCGGGCGGGTATTGCGGGTGCTGCGGTCACTGGCCGCGTTCGCGCGCGAGTGGCGCGCGGTGCCGACACTTGGTTATACCCATCTCCAGCCAGCCCAGCCGACGACGGTGGGCAAGCGCGCCACGCTCTGGATGCAGGACCTGGTGCTGGACCTCGCGGACCTCGACTACCGCATCGCGTCGCTACCCTGCCGCGGCGTGAAGGGCACCACGGGCACGCAGGCGAGCTTCCTGGAGATTTTCGAGGGCGATCACGCCAAGGTGCGCGAACTGGATCGCCTGGTGACCGCGGCCATCGGATTCGAGCGCTCGATTCCGGTGAGTGGCCAGACGTACTCACGGAAGCTCGACGCGCACGTGCTGGGCGTGGTCTCCGGCATCGCGGCGAGCGCCGCCAAGTTCAGCGCGGACATCCGCATGCTCCAGGCATTCGGCGAAATCGAGGAGCCCTTCGAGAGCGACCAGATCGGATCGTCGGCCATGGCGTACAAGCGCAACCCCATGCGCTCGGAGCGCATTGCGTCGCTGGCGCGGTTTGTCGGCTCGCTGGAGCCGAACGCGAACCAGACCCACGCGGTGCAGTTCTTCGAGCGCACGCTGGACGACAGTGCCAATCGCCGGTTGGCGATTCCGGAATCGTTCCTCGCCACGGACGCCATTCTCAGCCTGATGGAGAACGTGGCGTCGGGTCTCGAGGTGCATCCGGCGCGCATTCGCCGCCGGCTCATGGACGAGCTGCCGTTCATGGCCACGGAGGAGCTGATCGTGCGCGCCGTTCGCGGTGGTGGCGACCGGCAGGAAGCCCACGAGCGCATTCGCGGCTACAGCATTGCGGCGGCGCGCGCGCTCAAGGACGGGGCGCCGCACAACGACCTGCTGGATCGCATCGCGGCGGATCCGGCCTTCGACATCGATCGCGATGAGCTGGAGCGCGCCATGGATCCGCAGCGGTTTGTGGGACGTGCGCCGGAACAGGTGGACGAGTTTCTGGATGAAGTCATCGAGCCGTTGCTCGCGGAACGCGGCACGGACGAGCCAGAGCACGAGGCGGTGCGCGTATGACAACGGCCATCGTGGACCGCCTGCCCCTGCCCCTCCTGCGCAGCGGCAAGGTGCGCGAAGTGTACGAGGTGGACGCCGACCGCCTGCTGCTTGTGGCGAGCGACCGGGTGAGCGCCTTCGACGTCGTGATGCGCGAGCCCGTGCCACACAAGGGCGCGGTGCTCACGCAGATGACGGCGTGGTGGCTGCGGCAGTTCGAGGGCCTTGTGCCGAACCACCTGCTTGCGTCGAGCGCGGCGGAGATCATCGCGGCCGTACCGGCGCTCGCGCCGCATCACGATGCCCTCGTTGGTCGCGCGATGCTGTGCCGCCGTACCGAGGTATTTCCGGTGGAGTGCGTCGTCCGTGGCTATCTCAGCGGCTCGGCGTGGAAGGAATACGCGGCGAGCGGTACGCTGGCCGGAGAACCACTGCCCGCGGGCCTTCGCGAGAGCGATCGTTTCGATCCGCCGCGGTTTTCGCCGGCCACCAAGGCTGAAACCGGCCACGACGAAAACATTCCCATGAGCGAGGCTCGGCGCGTGCTTGGTGCCGATGTCGCCGACGGCCTGGAGCAGTTGAGCCGGCTGGTCTACGCGCGAGGCCGCGACATCGCGGCCGCGCGTGGCATCATCATCGCCGATACCAAGTTCGAATTCGGCCGCGACCGCGATGGCGCGATCCGGCTGATCGATGAAGTCCTCACCCCGGACAGTTCGCGTTTCTGGCCAGCCGACCGCTACGCGCCGGGTGGCGTGCAGCCGAGCTTCGACAAGCAGCCGTTGCGCGACTATCTGGACGCCGAGCGGCGTGCCGGACGCTGGAACGGAGATGCCCCGCCCCCTGCTCTACCCGACGCGGTGATCGCGGCGACGAGTGCGCGGTATCTCGATGCCTTCCAGCGCATCACCGGGGCGCCGCTCGCCCTCTCCGACCTCTGACCACATCCCTGTGAGCTTCGCCCGAGAAGGACTCGTCTTCATCGCCATTGCCGCCCTCATCGCCGCGGGCACGTATGCCCTGGCGCTCAACCGCCGGTCGTGGCCGTTGTGGCTGCTCGCCTTCCTGCTGACCATCATCGCGCTGTGGGTCGCCTATTTCTTCCGCGACCCGGAGCGCACGGGCGAGCGCGGCGACCAAGTGGTGATCGCGCCCGCTGATGGCAAGGTGGTGCTGATCGAGGACGTGGACGAACCGGCCTTCATGGGCGGCCGCGCGCATCGCGTGTCCATCTTCATGAACGTGTTCAACGTGCACGTGAACCGGTACCCGGTGAGCGGCGTCGTGCGCTTCGTGAAGTACAATCCCGGCAAGTTCCTGAATGCGGCCGCTGAAAAGTCCAGTACGGAGAACGAGCAGATGTCGGTAGGCATCGAGACAGCGCGCGGTCGCGTGCTCACGCGCCAGATCGCCGGCCTCATCGCTCGGCGGATCATCACGTACAGCAAGGTGGGGGAAGCAGTGAACCAGGGCGACCGCATGGGACTGATCCGGTTTGGCTCGCGCGTTGATGTGTTCCTTCCCATGGACGCGGTGATCAAGGTGAAGATCGGCGACCTGCCGGTGGCGGGAACGACCGTGATCGCGGAGCTTGCGAAGCGATGATGACCACCAAGTTCAGGCGCCCTCGGCGTCCAAAAATGCGCCAGGCCGTCGTCATCTTTCCCAGCGGCCTCACGCTCGGCAACCTTTTCTTTGGTGTCTTCGCCATCATTACGGCGTCGCGCGGCAACTTTCGCCTCGCCGGCATCTACGTGCTCATCGGCGGCATCTTCGACGCGTTCGATGGCCGCGTGGCGCGCGCCACGAATGCCGGCAGCGCGTTTGGCGAGGAGCTCGATTCCCTCGTCGACGCCATCTCGTTCGGCCTCGCGCCGGCGATGATCATGTATTTCGCGGTGCTCAATCGCGATGGCTGGGACTGGATCTTCGTGTTCCTGTTCGCGGCTGCGGCCGTGATGCGCCTCGCGCGTTTCAACATCGAGCAGGCCGGCTCGGCCAAGACCTACTTCTCCGGACTTCCCAGTCCAGCGGCGGGGTGTACGCTGGCGTCGTACTACTGGTTCAGCCAGTCGTGGCTGTACAACTACGGGGCAATCGGCAACCTCCCCTGGACGGAGATGCTCCGGTTCCTCATGGCCATCCTGGCCGTGCTGATGATCAGCCCCATACCGTATCCCATCTTTCCACGCACGGGATTGCGCAGCGTCCGCGCGGTGGCGGCCACGCTGCTGCTGCTTGTGTCGCTCACGCTGCTCATCACCAAGCGACTCGAATACTTCTTCCCCCTCACTCTCATCTACGTGGCGTGGGGCGTGGGGCGCTGGGTATTTGCTCAACTGTTCGAACGCCGCCAGCCCACCGTTCCGTACGATCTCTCCGAGGGCGAGGACGACGAGGAAGAGGAGGAGGAGGACGCATTCATGCCCGGTCTCGGCAGTGTGCAGACATTGCGTCCCGCATTGCCCTATGCGCGTCCGCTGCGCGAAGATCGTCCAAAGCGGACCCGCGGCCGCGAAGAGCCGGCGGCGAAGCCGGCTGAATCGGAAGATCGGCCGCCCCGCCCGGATCGTGGCGAGCGACCCGAGCGACCCGAGCGACCCGAGCGCCCACAGCGCACAGAGGCCGAACGTGCCGCTCGGCGCGAGAAGCGTGATGCGCGTGAAGGTCGTCCGGAACGCACGCCTCGTCCGCCGCGCACCGAGCCGGTGCCCGTCCTTGATGCCGCTCCGGTGGACGAAAGTCCGTATGCCCCGATCTCGCCGCTGCCAACGAGCGATGCGGCGGAGGCGGTAATCGTGAGCGACACACTTGCCGCCGTGCCTGTTGCTGTTGAGGGCGCGCCAGCGCGCAAGCGCAAGCGGCGCCGTCGGCGGGGCGAGCGCAAGGAACGCAACCCGACGGATGTTGGGCTGTCTGGCGACGCCGGCGACTCGACCGACGCTGGTGCAGGTGATGGCGACGACGGCTTCGACGATGGCCCGGACGAAGTCGAGGCGCGGCCCGCGAGCGTCGCGACGCCGCCATCCACCTCCGCGGGCCATTTCAATACGCAAGCGCCGTCGCCGGTAAGCCATCCTGTGGTGGCCGCTCCTGATGCTGCGCCCGCACCGGCTCCTGCCCCCGCACCATCCCCCTCGACAGAACCGCACGAATGACTTCTTCACGCTATCGCGTTGCCATCCACGTGGTACCTCGCAAGGGACTGCTCGATCCGCAGGGCAAGGCGGTGGCCGACGCGCTGCACACGCTGGGGTTTGCCGGGGTCACGAGCGTCCACGTGGGCCGGCACCTCGTACTCGAGCTCACTGTTGGCAGCGAGAGCGAGGCGCGCGAGCAGGCCACACGCATGTGCGCGCAACTGCTCGCCAATCCGGTGACCGAGGATTTCGAGCTCGCCTCGGTGTCGGTCGCATGAAGTTCGGCATCGTGACGTTTCCCGGCAGCAACTGCGACTACGACGCCTATCGCGCCGTGGTCGAGGCCCTGGGCGAGGAGGCTGTGTACCTGTGGCACAAGGATCATGACCTGCAGGGTGCCGACGTCGTGATCCTCCCCGGCGGTTTCAGCTATGGTGATTACCTCCGCGCTGGCGCCATCGCGCGATTCAGTCCCATCATGCGCGAAGTGGTAGCGCACGCCGAGCGTGGCGCACCGGTGCTCGGCATCTGCAACGGGTTCCAGATTGCGTGCGAAGCCGGATTGCTGCCCGGAGCACTGCTGCGCAATGCGTCACTCAAGTTCGTGTGCGCACCCATCGGCCTGCGGGTAGAGCAGACGAACACGATGTTCAGCTCCGGGTACGACAGTGGGCAGGTCGTAACCCTTCCCATTGCCCACGGCGATGGGCGCTACAGTGCGGACGACGCCACGCTGGATCGCCTCGAAGGCGAAGGGCACGTGGTGTTTCGCTATGCGCCCGACTCGCTTCAGGCGATGGAGTCGTACAATCCAAATGGCTCCATGCGCGACATTGCCGGCATCATCAACGCACGCGGTAACGTGCTCGGCATGATGCCTC
>JACMOE010000243.1 GCA_014378185.1 Gemmatimonadaceae bacterium
AGGGCGTCCACACGATCCAGCGTCGGGCCAAGGTTCTCCTGGCCAAAGTAGATGTGTCGAAAGTCGGTGTCGGGAAAGCGCGTGTCCTTCGTCATCGTGCCGGTGAGCGACCCCTCGTCGAACGGCACCCGCGCGATCACGGCGACGCCGAGTTCCCTGCAGAGTGGAAAGAGTTCGTCTTCGGGCGCCTGGTCGAAGATGTTGAAGATGACCTGCACGGCATCGACGTGTCCGCTGCGCAGAGTGTCGAGCACGTTCGATGCCTCCCACCGGTTGACACTCACGCCGATGCCACCAATGAGTCCCTGGTCGCGCAGCGATGACATTGCGCGCCACCAGCGGTCATCATGCGCCCATGCGTCTTCCCACACGTGAAACTGGAGCAGGTCGAGCACGGGAATGCCGAGATTCTCCATGGTGCGCTCGGCAAACTCCTTGATGTGGTCTGGTGGGAACACCTCGTTCAGCGTCATGCCCCGACGCGAGGGCCACTGCATGTTCTTTGGCGGCAGCTTGCTGGCGGTGTAGAGGCGCTTGTCGGGATGGGCGCGGACGAGCTCCCCCAGGAGCCGCTCGCTGTGGCCCTTGCCGTAACCCCACGCTGTGTCGAAGAAGTTGCAGCCGAGCGTCACTGCCTCGTTGAGTGCGACGCGAGACGCGTCATCATCGGAGCCGGACCAACCGCTCATTCCCCACATGCCGTAGCCGATGGTGGAGACGGGCCAGCCGAGGCGGCCAAAGGGACGATGCTGCATGCGATGTGTGGTGACAGGGAACAGGAAGACGTCAGGGAATCAAACTACCTGTTCTACAGCCGATCGTCAGCATTAGGTTGCCATGAGAGCCGTATTACCACGAGGGAAGCATGCCGACACAATCCTGGCAGCAGATCATCGCGTCATCGCTCGACTGGAAGCAGGCGCACACTTCACTGGACGACGCGATTGAAGGACTTGCGCCGGCTGATCGCGGGCGGCGGCCTGACCAGTATCCGCATTCCGTCTGGCAGCTGCTCGAGCACATCCGTATCGCGCAGACGGACCTGCTCGACTTCTGTACCAACGCGGCTTACTCCCACGACCTCGCGTGGCCGGACGATTACTGGCCAGCCGAGCCGGCGCCTCCCAGCGATGATGCATGGAGCGAGTGCGTTGCGGCCATCAGGAGGGACCGTGCAGCGCTCGCCGAGTTCACTGCGGGAGGGAGTGTTGACCTGACCGCCGCGATTCCGCACGGCACAGGCCAGACCTACCTCCGCACCGTACTCGCTGCCGTCGACCACTCGGCGTATCACGTGGGGCAGATCGTGGATGTGCGGCGACTGCTGGGATCCTGGGAGCCGCACGAGTCCTCATGAGCAGGAAGTGGCAGGAGTACCGCTGAGGGTGAAATCGTTGGGCGGGCGTGGGCATGATCTGATCGGCGATTGATGAAAGGTGCAGAAGGCCAAGGCGAGCACATCGTTAGCTTGCAGCCGTGCTGCTCCCCATCCTCTCCGCTTTCCAGCTCGCCGCTGCCGCGCCGCCCGCCACCTACAACGGCCGCGCCGGCCAACTCCACGTCGCCGCGCCGAGGCTCGAGACCGCCACCATCACCATCGATGGCAACCTCGACGAACCCGCGTGGTCACGCGCTGCCATCCTCAACGGCTTCTCACTCTACCAACCCGCGGACGGACGTCCCGCTCCAGACTCCACGGAAGTCCGGGTCTTCTACACCGCGGATGCCATCTACTTCGGCATAAGGGCATTTGCCGAGCCTGGTACCGTCGCCGCCACCCTCGCCGACCGCGATCGCATCGGCAGCGACGACAACATCGAGATCCACCTCGACACCTTTCACGAACGCAACCGCGCCTTCGTGTTCATCGTCAACCCACTCGGCATCCAGGCTGACGGCACCAAGAGCGAAGGCGGCGGGTTCATTCCGGGCTCCAACATTGGGCCTGGGCAGAACGACCTCAGCGCCGACTTCATCTGGGACTCGCGTGGCCACGTCACGCCCTGGGGCTACGAGGTCGAACTCCGCATTCCCTTCAGCAGCCTCCGCTACGCCAGCGTCGCCGTGCAGGACTGGGGCATCCAGGTGGACCGCCACGTACAACGCAGCGGCTACGAGGAAACGTGGACTCCGGCGCGCAGGGCAAGCGCGTCGTTCATCACGCAATCCGGAACGCTCGACGGACTCACCGGCATGCGTCACGGCCAGATCGTGGAACTCAACCCGGAATTCACGAACACCACGCGCGGCGCAGCGTGTTGCGCGCCCACGCTGGACCGCTGGACGTACGCCTCCCATGCGCAACTCGGCGGCAACCTCCGGTGGGCGATGGGCAGCAACTTCGTCCTCAACGGCACGGTGAAGCCCGACTTCTCGCAGGTGGAGGCCGATGCCACGCAGGTGGCGGCCGACGAACGGTTCGCGTTGTTCTATCCTGAAAAGCGCCCGTTCTTCGTCGAGGCGCTGGACCAGTTCAACGTGCCCAACCAGCTCGTCTACACGCGGACCATCGTGCAGCCCGACGGTGCCGTGAAGCTCACCGGCAAGATTGGCCGAGCCGACGTCGCGGTGCTCTCTGCATTCGACCAGCGCGGCATCACGCCCAATGGCGACCGTCCACTCGTGGACATCGTGCGTCTCCGACAGGGCATCGGCGAGCAGTCGCAGGTGGGCCTTCTGTATAGTGACCGCGTTGGCGGGGGCCGCGCCAACCGCGTCGTCGGCGCCGACAGCAAGCTCGTGTTCGGCGGCATCTACTTCGCCCAGTTCCAGGCGGTGCAGAGCTTCACCACGCTGAACGGCACGTCGACGTCTGGTCCCATGTGGGAAGCGCTCATCGACGCCACCAACCGCGCGTGGGGATTTCATTACAACATACTCGGCATCCATCCTGACTTTCGCGTGGACAACGGCTTCGTGCCGCGCACGGGATTCGTGAAGCCGAATATCGCCAATCGATACACATGGTACGGTCGGCAGGGGGCGGTGGCGGAGCGGTTCAATGCGTTCGTGAGCGTGAATGGGCTGTGGCGCTATGACGACTTCTTCCACACGCAATCGGTACTCGAAGACGCCGCGTCCGCGATGATGCAGCTCACGCTGCGCGGTGGCTGGAGCGTGGGCGCCACGCCACGCGTGGCGAGCTTCGCCTTCGATCCCGTCAACTACAGGAACTACACGCGTTTCATTCCGTCCGATCGCATCACCGCGGTGACGAGTTCGTTCAGCGTGGCCACACCGCAGTTCCAGAGGTTTTCTGCATCGGTCGGCACCAACGTGGGCAACGACGTGGATTTCCTGGAAACCTCGCGCGTGCGTCGCGTGGACTACAACGCGTCGCTCGACCTGCGCCCCAGCGAACGACTCCGCATCGGTGCCACCTACGTGTCCACCTCGTTCGCTCGCCGCGCGACTGGCGAGCAGTCCGCGTTTGCGCGCATCCCCAGGTTGAAGGCGGAATATCAGTTGGCGCGTCCGCTCTTCGTGCGGGTGGTGTCGCAGTACACCGCGACCAGTCGCGAGGCCCTTGTCGATCCGCGCACCGGTTCGACTATCATGCTGGCGTCGGGCGCGTCGCGCCCCAGTGCGTCGAACACGCTGCGCTCGGACGTGTTGCTCTCGTACCGCCCGTCACCGGGCACGGTGTTCTTCGTCGGGTACGGCGGCAGCCTGAACGAGGAGGATCCGCTGGCGTTCACTCACCTGCGGCGCACGTCCGATGCGTTCTTCGTGAAGGGCAGCTACGTCCTGCGGACCATACGATGACCGCGCCCTACCACGTCGGATTCGCCACCACCAACTCTCCCATGGCCCCGGCATCCAGCGGCGCGGAGAACAGGTATCCCTGTCCAAACTCGCACTCGAGCCGCCGCAACTCCGCCAGCTGAAGCAGCGTCGTCACGCCCTCGGCAACCGAGCTCAGTCCGATGCTCTTCGCCAGCTGGAGCACCGTCATCACCAACTGGCGCGACCGCTCGTCGTCATCCATGCGGCTCACGAACGCACGATCCACCTTCAGTCCATCCAGCGGCAACTGATGCAGGTAGCTGAGTGACGAATAACCAGTTCCGAAATCGTCCATGTGCACTTCCACGCCGAGTGCCTTCAGCGACTCCAGCACCTGCATCGCTGCGTCGGGCTGGTCGATGATGACGCTTTCCGTCACCTCCAGGTGCACACGCTCGGGCGACAACCCGGACTCGGCAATCACTTCCGCGATGCGCGTGACAAGCAACGGCTGCGCGAACTGCTTGATCGACAGGTTCACGGCGATGGTCAGCGGCGGCTGGCCGGCAGGAACCACCCACCGCTGCACTTCGCGACAGGCCTCGCGCAGCACCCATTCACCGATCGGCACGATGAGCCCCGTGTCCTCGGCCAACGGCACGAACTCGCACGGCGGCACGAGGCCGCGCTCCGGATGCTGCCATCGGATCAGCGCTTCCGCACCCGTGATGCGCCCCGTGCACAGGCTCACTACCGGTTGGTAGGCGAGCCGAAACTCGTTGCGCTCCAGCGCGCGGCGCAGGTCCGTTTCCAGTTGCAGCCGCGCCAGCGCGTCGCGGTGCATTGCGCGGTCGAACATTGCATAGCATGCGCGACCTGCACTCTTTGCGCGGTACATCGCCATGTCCGCGCTGCGCAGCAGGTGTTCGGGCAACTCCGTTGCTATGAAGCTCGATGAGCTGAGCACGATGCCGATGCTCGCCGAGGTAAAGACCTCGTAGCCGCCGAGGTCGATCGGCGACGCGAGGGCGGACTGGATGCGTTCGGCCACGACGGTCGCGTCGTCGTCGCCCGAGAGACTCTCGAGCAGCACAGCGAATTCGTCGCCGCCCAGTCGAGCCACGGTATCTTCGGGGCGGAGCGCGAGCGCAAGCCGTTCCGCGACGGTCACCAGCAGCGCGTCGCCACCATGGTGGCCGATGCTGTCGTTGATGATCTTGAAGCGGTCGAGATCCAGGAACAGCACGGCGAATCGTGCCGTGGTGTCACGCTGCGCCCTCGTGATGGCGTTGCGGAGCCGCTCGGTGAGGTAGGCGCGGTTGGGCAGGCCGGTGGGCTCGTCGTGCAGCGTGATGTGGACGAGCGCTTCCTGCGTGTCCTTCCGGATCACCAGCTCGCGGCGCAGGTCGAGTTCCGTGCTCATGGCGTTTGCGCTGTCCGTCAACAGCGCCATGTCGGCCACCGTCCAGGTGCGGTTCGGCGCGGGGTCGGCCACGCACACCACACCCGCCGTACGCCCGTCACGACAGAGGAACGGCAGCACCGCGATAGCATGTGCCGTCAGCCCCTGCACGTGGCCGTGGTGCGCCTGGCATCCGTCGAGCGAATGGCCTTCGTTCACCGCGATGGGCTGGCGAGAAGCCAGGGCTTGCTGCACCAGTTCGTGGCAACATGGCACCACGCGCCACGCGCGCGCGCGACCCGCTACACCGAGGCAGCCCTTCACAACGGGTCGCCCGTCTTCCACCACCGCCACGATGGACATCGGCGCGCCAACCGATCCGGCGAGGAGTCGCGCCATGCGGTCGTACGACTCTTCCGGGGGCACGCCGAGCAGGAACTCGATTGCGCGACTCTTGGAGCCGAAGATGATCGATGGATCGGAGGGCTGCGTGGGCAGCGAAAGCGCGTCGTCCCTGACCATGACCATTCCCCCGAAATTCCGTGTAGAGCGCCACGCTCGCGTCGGGACTCATGAAAGGTCACCTGCAGCGCATATGAAGACGACGGGCACGAGCGAAAGGAACAAGCGCTTACGGAGGGCACCGAACAAACACTGAAGCGCCGATGGGTTCCTGACCCAACGGCACGCTTGGCCAGCACCTCTGTGCGTCCTACGCTTCGATATGCACGCCCTTCCAGAAGGCGATGCGATCCTTGACCGCCGCGGCCGCCTGCTTTGGCGTTCGGTACTGCCACGCCGCATCGGCATTCGTGGAGCCACCTGCGGTGACGGAATAGTAGTTCGCCTGACCTTTCCACGGGCACGTACTGGTGCGCTCGCTCGCCACCATGTGCTCCCAACGAACCGCATCGCTGGGGAAATACGTGTAGCCGTCCACCGTGACGACGTCATCACTCGATGCGATGACGGTGTCATTCCAGATCGCGCGTGCCATGTGTCGTCTCCGTGATGTCCGGCCGAGCGCGGGACGTCCGCGCTGGCTCTCCTGATCCAAGGGACACGCCCCCTCAAATGTTCCAGAAGGCATCGTCTCGGCATTTGGTTCGGTCGTGCTCGCGTTGGCGGTGCGTCAGTACGGGCGGCAGGTGGCGTAGCACGCTGTCGCGACGCTGGTGGAACCGGGCTTGCCTTGTCCGTATACGCTGTGTCGGTCGCTTATCGGCACACGAGCAAGCACTGTCACCTCCAACAAAGCCTCCAGCCCATGTCGCACACCGCATTCGAGCCTGCCACGCTCGGCTCACTGAAGCTCACGAACCACATCGTGATGGCGCCGATGACCCGTAGCCGCGCTCCCGGCAATGTCCCCAACGACATGATGACCGAGTACTATCGGCAGCGCGCGAGCGCCGGGCTCATCATCACGGAAGGCACGTCGCCCGCGGCGGACGGACTCGGCTATGCGCGAATTCCCGGGCTGTTCAACCAGGAACAGGTCAACCACTGGAAGAGCGTCACTGACGCGGTGCACGAGGCGGGCGGTCACATCTTCGTCCAACTGATGCACGCCGGTCGCATTTTCCATCCTCTCAACCTGCCGGCCGGCGCCGAAGGCATTGCGCCTTCAGCCGTGGCCGCGAAGGGCGAGATGTGGACTGACCAGCAGCAGATGCAGC
>JACMOE010000244.1 GCA_014378185.1 Gemmatimonadaceae bacterium
GCGGCGCGCGCGCCAACTGTCCCACCCCAAACATCGGCGTGAACTCCGCAAACGTCTGAAATTTCCTGGGGAGTTGCGACAAGGGAATGAATTGCCCGCCCAACATCGCCATCACCGCCAGCAGCGGACCCACGAACTGCATCACGTTCTCGGCGGGAACCAGGAATCCGATAAAGAGCCCGAACGCCGCGAACACGAACGAACACGCCCATGCCGACAGGCCGGACATCAGCCATACCGAGGGCGGCATGTGCACGCCATTGAAAAAGCCCACGGTAAAGGTGCCGACGATCGCGATGAGACCAAGCGTCATTGACGTGAGCACCTTCATGCTCACGTAGGCCACGGGACGCAGCGGCGTCAGACGAAGCTGCCTGCTCCAGCCAAGACTCCGCTCGAGCGCAACGGACGCTCCACCGGAAGTGTTGCCTACCATGGCGCCGTACACAGCCATGCTGATCATGATGTAAGCGAGCGCGACGTCGTCGCCCGCGTGAGCGCCCTTGTTGCTCAGGCCAAAAATGAAGAAGAAGATGCCCGGAAACACGAGAATGAAGAACAACGTACGCCTGTTGCGGAGCACTCTCGTGATCTCCAGCCTGAGCGCGGTGAGGTTGAATCCACCCAATGGCGTAGTCACGCGCTCGCCAACAATTACGGGCGCGAGCGGAACGGTGTTGGCGCTGCTCATGCGGTCTGCCCTGCGGTGGCGAGAGAGGTGTCCCCGGACGTCAGCGCCACGAACGCCGCTTCGAGGTTCTGCGAGGAGATTTCGACGTCGCGCGCCGACGTGCTCGTGAGCAGGTACCGCGCGACAACGTCGGAGTTGCTGCAGTTGATGAACACGGAGTCACCGCGCTGCTCCACAGCGATGACGCCATCGAGCGCGCCCAGCACGGCCAGGTCAGCGTCGTCCAGCGTCGCGCGCACGCGTCGGCCCGACGCGAGATTCTTGATCTCTGCGGTGGTGCCATCCGCAACGATGCTTCCCTCGCGTATGAGGACGATGCGATCAGCGTATGCGTCCGCCTCGTCGAGATAGTGCGTGGCGAAGAGGATGGTGCGGCCGCGCGTGGCATCCTCTCGAATGGCCTGCCAGAACTCCCGCCGGCCTTCCACGTCCATGCCCGTCGTCGGCTCGTCGAGAATCAGGAGACGCGGATCCGACAGCAGCGCCATCGCGAAGCGCAGGCGCTGCTGCTCACCGCCCGAACACTTGCCCACCCGCCGGTCCGCGATGCCGCGAATACCAGCGCGATCCAGCACCTCGACCACGGGTCGCGACTGCGGATAGAGCGACGCCGTATACTCGACGGTCTCGGACACCGTGAAATCCTTGAGCAGGCCGCCCGTCTGCATCACGGCGGCAATCTCGCCACGCGCAATCGCCGCCGCGGGCGTCTTGCCGTAGATGGACACGCTGCCGGAGTTCGGCCGCGCCAGCCCGAGCATCATGTCAATGGTGGTAGTCTTTCCAGCGCCGTTGGGGCCGAGAAACGCGACGATTTCCCCAGCGGTGACGCGGAGCGTGAGGTCGTTGACGGCGATGACGGCGCCGTATCGCTTGGTGAGATTCTGGAGATCAATGGCCAGCACAAGAGGTCCGCGAGGAAGGATTGAACCTGTACGTGAACAGCTCGTGCCGAGTTTCGAGTGTAGAGTCGATGGCCGAGAGTCACCTGCTGCACGAAGA
>JACMOE010000245.1 GCA_014378185.1 Gemmatimonadaceae bacterium
ATCCGGCGAATAGACCCAGCCACGAATGACGAGCACTGCGGTGTCGGAGCCTGCGAGGCGGACAGGCGTGGGCAGGTCGTCGCCGGGCGACCCGCGGCGGGTGCGGTTGCTCAGCACGAGCTGGTGGTCATAGTCGTACCGTCCGTCCACGCTTGCCGCACGGTAGTGCGCCTTGGCGGTGTCGTGCGGCAACGCGACCAATGGCATGGGAGTGCCGCGTTGTTGCTGCTCGACCGTCGCGTTGCGCGTTCGGCGGTCACCGAGGCGGTCCAGCTGCCAGAAGCCCAGGCGCAGGAAGATCATCGCCGCGACGGCGGCGAGCACGCAGAAGACGACGATGCGACGGGACATGCGCTGCAAGGTAAGGTGTGCCGCGTGCTAGAACAGCGACATCTGCTCGCCCAGGGCTTCGGGCTCCACCGGCGTCTGGCCGAGCATGCGTTGCAGCTCGCGTACGCTCTGCGGTGAATGACCGGCGAAGTGATTGTTCACGTAGCCGTACACCTTCACGCGCACCTTGGCGAGCGTGGCGAGTACGGTGGCCCACTGCTCCAGCTCGCGCGTCCGGTCGATCTGGATGCGCGAGTAGTCCACGATGTCCCGGTTGCCGCCCATCCAGCGAATGTAGATGAAGTCGGCGGTGGGTCGCGCTGCGAGGGCGAGCATCTGCTTGCGCGGAATCCAGCGCGCGTCCGTGAGGGTGAGGGCCACTCCGTGCTCAGCCAGCAGCGCGAGCACACCATCATTGATCCAGCCACGGTGCCGGAACTCGACCGCGAACTTGATGTCGCGCGGTAGCGTGGGCAGCATGTTCGCGAGCGCTGGCAGCTCCGCCGGCCCGAAGTCGGGGCCGAGCTGGATGAGCACGGGCCCGAGCTTGGCACCGAGCTCACGCGCGCGATCGAAGAAGAGACTGGCGATGTCGTCGCAGTCGCGCAGGCGATGTTCGTGCGTGATTTCCTGAGGCAACTTGAGGGCGAACGAGAAGTGCTCGGGCGTGCGATCGTGCCAGCCCCGCACCGTCTTCGCGGCGGGGACTGCGTAGAAGGTGGAATCCACCTCCACCGTGTCGAACGCCCGCGCGTACACCGTGAGGAAATCGGTGGGCCGCGTTCCCATGGGAAAGAAGGGGCCGATCCAGGCGTCGTAGTTCCAGCCCTGGGTGCCGAGGCGCATTCGCGTGGTCATGGCGAAAATCGGCGCCGTCGTGCGCGCGCTGTCAAGACGATGGCCGCAGCGAGCTCGTGCGACACCGTTGCACGGGTCCCGATTTTGCCCTCTAACCGCGTATTCTCACTTCATCATTCCCGGAGGTCTCAATGGACAATCGCGATATCTCGACGGACTCCAAGATCGAGCGTGCCAAGGATAACGCGCTCGGCAAGCACGACAGCAATCCGAGCCACGTTGACGAAGCGGGCGAGGCGGTTGGCGGCATTGGCGGCGTGCTCGCCGGCGCGGCGATCGGATCGGCCGTCGGCCCGATCGGTACCATCATCGGCGGCATTGCCGGCGCGATGGGTGGATGGTGGGGCGGACGCGCCGTGACGGAAGCGGCCAGCACCGTGAGCAAGACGGACGACGACTACTACCGGAACAACTACGAGACGTCCAACAAGCTCGCGGACCGGTCGTTCGACGACATACGCCCGGCATACCATCTCGGTCACGTCGCCGCACACAATCCGGAGTACGCAAACAAGAACTGGAACGAGGTATCCGGCGACATGCAGCGCGGGTGGTTGGCGGACAATGCCAAGAAGTACGGCGAGTGGCCTGCCGTGAGCGGCTACGCGAGCGAAGGCTTCACCCGTGGCCGTTCCACCCTCGGCACCGCGGCAAACAAGACGGCCAACGCTGCAGCAACCGTCGGCAACAAGGCGGCGAACATGGTTGACGACATGAAGGATCGTGTCGATGGCAATCCGGCCTCCAAGCCGGGCCCCGACGCCACGGACTCCGCACGCCGCATGGACAGCCGCTGACCCTGGGCGCGCAGGTCTAGCGGTACGTCTCGAAGAACCCCGCTCCCGTTCCGACGAGCGGGGTTCCTCGTATGCGCCCTCCAATGGTGGCCGTGCCCTTCATCTGCACGAAGTACGGACGGCGCAGTCCGCGCGCGGCGAGCCCCTCGCCCCGTTCCGCTCCGCCCCCACGCGTATCCGTCGCCGACGCATCTTCCACCGCGAGCGTGACACGCAGCGTGTCCGCACCGCGCACATCCAGCAACTCGGCGGTCGAGGGGGTCCGGATGCTCGAGGCACCCACGCGGGTCGTGCGCCCGTCCACGTAGCGTATGGCGCGAGGGCGAAACACGGCGAGAAAGCCGGATGAATCCACGAGGTAGACGAACAGGGGCTGCACGGCACCCACGCTATCCGGCGGTTCCACACGGCCGTACAGCAGCGTGTACTGCCCCGCGCGCGCCGCACCCCATTCCCATGTGACGCCGCGCCACACACCCCAATTGTGATCGTGGTAGGCCTGCACGCCATCGTACGCCTGGCAGGTGCCAGCGACGCAGAGCCGTCCCGCGGCCGACGCGCGGAGCGCGGGCACCACGTAGCCACTCACCACGCCACTCGCGATTGCCGCACCGGGAAAGTACGCGCCGTCCGCTGGAGTCACGTCCAGGTCGAGCGACAGCGGCGAGCCTGACACATCCTCGCGCGCGACGGCGTGAAGGCGGTAGTGCCCATCCGGCAGTACTTCCACGCGCGACTCACCCAGCCCGAGGTCGGCATTACTCGTACTGAACGCCACGCGCGACGACGGAACGGCCGAGGTGAAGCGGCGCGCTGCCTTGCCCTGCTCGTGCAGCGTGACGAGCACCTGCCCCCCCCAGCGACCATTGCTGTCGCCAACGGCGCCCGCCACGATGAACGACACGAACACCCACTGGCGACGATCGGACGAGATGACGTTGAAGTAGTGCCACTCCGCCCAACTGGGATCGGAGGCGGCCTCCGCTGGCGGCAGGTGAAAGTGATCGATCTCGTGCCGCAACTCCCGCATTGTCGGCGCACGCCAGCGACGATCGAGCGAGTCGTCGTTCCATGCGCCGGACGTCACCATGGGCGCGGCGCCCACCGCCCCGGTCAGCGACGGAATGTCTGCGCCCGCCCGCACCGGAATCTCCCGTCCACCGGCGGTGCGCAGGTAGAGCAGCTTGCCCTCGATCTGTGGCGCCACCGCCGATACCACGTCGTGCAGCCTGGGCGCCGCAAGCAACTGGCGCTGGATGAATCGCGCATGATCGATGGAAAAGAACATGCCGCCCAGGCCGCCCGTCTTCATCACTTCGACGTCAACGCCTTCCGGCAGGATGGTGATGGAGCCGCCACCCACAAGCTTCTCATCCTTCGCCTGGTCGAGCAGCGCCTCGCCCACCGAGAGCAGCACGATCATCGTCGCAACGCCCACGCTGAAGCCGAACAGCAGGAACAGCGTACGCCATGGATTGATCGTGAGGTTCCGGACGGCAAGCAGGCCGATCATCGCGCGCGCTCGTCGCCCACGATGACACCATCGCGCATATGAATCATCCGGCGCGCAGCGCGCGCGAGGTCCTCGTCGTGCGTGACGACGACGATGGTGGTACCATCCGCATTCAGGCGCTCGAACAGCGCAATCATCTCGGCACCGGTTCGCGCATCGAGCTCGCCGGTGGGCTCGTCGGCGAGGACGATCTTCGGCGAATTCGCGAGCGCGCGCGCGATGGCCACGCGCTGCTGCTCGCCACCCGAGAGTTGCGAGGGCCGATGCCCTTCACGCGCACCGAGACCAACGTAGTCGAGCAACGCACGGGCCCGATCCCGGCGGGCAACCTTGCCGAGGCCCGCCTCGGCGAGCGGCAACTCGATGTTCTCCCTGGCCGAGAGTGCTTGCATCAGATAAAAGCGCTGAAACACGAACCCGATACGCCGTAGCCTGAACTCGGTCGCACGACCGTCGCTCAACTGGTCCACGCGTTCTCCGCCGATGGCCACGGTGCCGGACGTCGGGCGATCAATGACGCCGAGCAGGTTGAGGAGCGTGCTCTTGCCGCAGCCGCTGGGTCCGACGATGGCGGCATAGTCGCCGTCGTCCACGTCGAAGGTGACTCCACGCAGCGCCGCAACGCGTTCGTCACCCATGGGGTACTCGCGCACGAGAGCGCGCACCTCGAGCATGGCGCTCATCCCACCGCCTCCTGCCGCAAGGTGATGGCGATGGGCAACGACGCGCTCCGCCACGATGGATAGATGCCGGCCAGCACGCCACTCAGTGCCAGCAGCCCCAGCGACGTCCACGCGGCACTCGGCTGGAAGTAGAAGAAATCGATGCGTTCCGGCATGCCGGGAAAGTTGGCGAGAATGGAGTTGAGGTAGCGCGCGGTCACGAGGCCGAGCACCAGTCCGACGGGCGACGCCACGAGCATCATCGCGCTCGCTTCGAGCACGATCTGCGCGACGATGCGCCAGCGGTGTACGCCGATGGCCCGCATGACGGCAATTTCCCCGATACGCTCGTTCACGGACACCGTGACCAGCGTGGTCACGAGCAGGAAGCCGACGACCAGGCTCACCGCGCCGAGGATGACGGCGAGCTGCGTGAAGTAGCTACGCCGCTCGTCCACCTGCTTGAGCGCCTCGGCGATGGAAATGACCGTGACGCGAGGAAAGAGCCGCTCGAGCGCGGCGCGTTCGGATTCGATGTCCTGGCCGGGCACCAATCGCACCATGGCCAGTGAAACGCGCCCATCCGCATCGCGCCCCTGCATGGCGCGGAGCGTCTCGATGGGCAGCGCGGCTCCCTTCTGCTCGCGGGCCATGTAGATGAATCGCGCGCGGCCCACGATCCGCAGCGTGCGTTCGCCAGTGAGCGTACGGAGCTGCGAGTCGAAACCCGAGCCCACGTGCACGGTGTCGCCAAGCGATGCACCGGTTGCGGCGAGAAGCGCATCATTCGCCACCATCTCGTTCGCGGTAGCGGGCTGCCGGCCGGACGAGAGCTCATAATCGGCCTCGACAGCGGGAATGACGCCCAACGCGGACGACGCGATGACGCCATGCGCGGTCAGGATGTAAAGCTGACCGCCGAACACCGGGCTCACGGCCACCACTTCTGGCCGAGCGAGGAGCTGTGACACCATGGCATCGCCGTCCTTGATGGTGGCTTCGGTGTCGAAGGGCAGCGTGCCCTTGGGCGCGAGTCGCAGTTGATAGCCCTGCGACGTGAGCAGTGACCCGAACGACACGCGCATGCCGCTGGACAACATCACCATGTCGAGGAGCATGGCGGCACTCACGGATACGCCGAGGATGGCGAGCACCGTGCGAGCGCGGTGACGTATGAGAGAGGCGGCAGCGAGCGTGAAAAGCATCCTGCTACCGGCCGAACAGCGCGAGCGGCGGCGTGTGCACCAGGCGTCGAGCGGCGAGCCACCCCGCGACGATGCCAAGGACGAGTGACAGGGCGACGGCACCGAGCATGATGTCCGTGGTCACGATGGAGAAGCGCAGCGGCGTGCGATAGACGCCCTGATAGTGCAGGTTCACGAGCCACGAGGTGGCGAGTCCGACGCCGACGCCGACGACGCTGCCGAACACCGCGATGCCGGCGGCCTCCAGCACGACACCACGCACGATGGTGCGCGCCGAGATGCCCATGAGGCGCAACGCGGCGACGTCGCGACGTCGCTCGTCCACCTTCAGCAGCATGATGCAGAGGAGAAAGATCGCGCTGGCGGCGATGGTGATGACGCCGATGGCACGATGGAACCGCGAGACGACGGCGAACGTGGCCGACGTCTGTACGGCAATATCCCTTGACCGGTGGGCGCGGAAGCCGAACGCGGCGCTGTTGATGCGTTCCGCGGCGCTGCCGATCACCTGCTCCGACGTGGTGGCGACGGCAAAACGATCGACGCGGTCGCCATAGCCGAGCAGGTCCTGCAACTGCGTGAGGTGCAGGCGCACCTTGTATTCGCCCCGCGCGATTTCCGCTGGATCCGCGCTGCGGCGGACGATGGCGCCGATCGTGGCAACAGAGCCCGATTCGCCCGGCGTGGCACTGAGCGAGACGCGGTCGCCGAGGTGGAGGTGCGCGTCCGCGGCAAGTCGCTCGTCAATGGCAATGTGACGGGTGCTGTCCTGCGATTGGGCGATCGCGAGCGCGAGGCAGAGGGCAGCGAAACTCATCTGTGGAGAATGATGGAGGGTGTCGTCCCGAACAACGCGAAGGACCTGCTGGCTACCGCGAAAAGCAGGTCCTTCGCCGCGCTCAGGACGACAACGATCGCGAGCGAGGCCTTGTTCCGGACCGACTCAGCGAGGCGAGGAAGCCCAGTTCGCCGTATCCGCGAGCGCGAGCCGGCTGGCCTCGAGCGAATACGATGGCTCGGTGATGGCAGCGAGGCCGCGCTTGATCAGGTAGCTCCCCAATCCGAGTTCCAGCGCGCCGGTGACCAGCGCACCTACCCACATGTGCCCGTTCACCGTCCGCCCGATGAGCGTGACCAGGAAGATCGTGATGGCCACGAGCATCACGACGGACACCCCGAACGCGATCGCCAGCCAGAGCACCCCACGCGTCGCGCGGCTCAGGCTGTCCTTCGCCTCGATCTTCGCGAGCCGCACCTCGTCGGTGACGAGACGCTTCGAGTCATCGCTCAGGCGACGAATGAGGTCGGTGATGCCGGTGTCGAGATCGGCCATGACGGGTTGCTGGGACACGTGAAGGGAGCTCAACTGGTGAGAATCGGGAAATAGATTCGCAATCTCCGTTCCGGATCAGTCGCCGAGCAGCTCCACGAACACCTGTCGAGCCAGCCCCACGCCAACGGCGCGCGTCGCCCCGCCGGCTGCGTCGTCCACCCAGAGGGTAATGGGCCCCTCGAACGGCGCCTTGTCCAGGATCCGCACCAGTGCACCCGGCCGAATGCCAAGCTCAGCCAGGTAGCGCAGGCGCTCCGCCTCCTCATCCTCCACCCGCCTCACGCGCAGTCGCTCACCCGGCGCCACCTCGGCAAGTGACCGAAGGGTGGCCTCCTCGACCTTGCCGTCGCGGGTGGGAATGGGTGCGCCGTGTGGGTCCTGCACCGGATCGCCGAGTGCCGCGGCCATCCGCTCGATGAGTTCCTCGGATGCGGCGTGCTCGAGCCGCTCCGCCTCTGCATGCACACGGTCCCACGGATACCCGAGCACCTCGGTGAGGTAGCATTCGAGAATCCGGTGGCGCCGGAGCGTGCGGAGCGCCGCCTGCCGGCCAGCGCCCGTGAGGCGCACCCCGCGATACGGCTCGTGCGTGATGAGGCCCTGGTCCGCCAGCCGACGGACCATGCCGCTCACGGATGCAGGGGATATGGCAAGCCGCACGGCAATGTCGTTGGTGGACGCCGGATCACCGACGCGCTCCAGCTCGTAGATGGTCTTGAGGTAGTCCTCGACCGGGCCGCTGAGCGCGAAGGCGTGCGTCGACATCAGGCGTGTCGTGCTGCGCCGCGAACCATGAGCACGGGCACGGTGGTGCGATGCCGGACGTCGTTCGCCACGCTCCCGCGCAGGAGATCCTGTACGCCCTTGTGGCCGTGTGTGCTCATGGCGACGAGATCGCATTTCTCGCGCACCACCGCCGCGGCGATCTCGCTGGCAGGATCGCCGCCGGCGAGTACGCTCTCCACCTCCAGCCCCGCCGCCTCCAAGCTGTCCGACACCGATTCGATGTAGGCACGGTCATCCTTCATCTCCTTGCTCTCCCGCAGCACGAGCTGCTGCTGGTTCCGCGCAGCCCACCCATCGGCCACATGAATGATGACCAGGGAAGCCTGACAGAGGAGCGCCAGCTCGCGCACGTGGGCGATGATGGCGTCGTCGTAGTCGGAATGCTCGAGCGGAACGAGGATGCGCGTGTACATGGCGGGAGACCGGTTGACGGGGAACCGACGAATACGACGCCTACGACAGCCAGCCGCGTACGGTAGACAACAGCAGCCACACGTTGAGCACGGCAATCACGATCGCCACGAGATACGCCAGCACCTTCATCCACGCGGGATTCACGAACTCGCCCATCTTCAGCTTGTCCGACGTGAACATTACCAGCGGGAATACCGCAAAGGATAGCTGCAGGCTCAGGATGACCTGGCTGAGGATCAGCAACTTCGCGGTTCCGGACTCGCCGCCGATGATCGCCACGATGACGGCTGGGACGATGGCGATGAGTCGCGTGATCAGGCGGCGCAGCCAGGGACGAATCCGGATGTCGAGGAAGCCCTCCATCACGATCTGGCCAGCCAGCGTCCCGGTGAGGGTCGAATTCTGGCCGGACGCGAGCAACGCCAGCGCGAACACGGTACTCGCTCCAGCGCCGAGGAGCGGCGTCAGCAGCTTGTACGCGTCCTGAATCTCGGCCACGGCCGAGTTGCCGGAACCGTGAAAGCTCGCGGCCGCAACGATGAGGATGGCCGCGTTGATGAACAGCGCGAAGGACAGCGCAATCGTCGAATCGATGAACGCATACCGCACCGCCTCCCGCCGTCCCGCGGGGTTCTCATCGTACCGGCGCGTCTGCACGATGGACGAGTGCAGGTAGAGGTTGTGCGGCATCACCGTTGCACCGAGGATGCCGATGGCGATGTACAGCTTGTCCCTGTCGGTGACGATGTCGGTGGAGGGGATGAAGCCGCGTGCGACGCCGAGCAGGTCGGGACGCGCCAGCAGGAGCTCGAAGCCGAAGCACACGCCTACGGTAGCGACCAGCGTGATGACGAGGGCCTCCAGGACGCGCACGCCCTTGTTCTGCAGGTACAGCAACAGCAGCACGTCGAGGCCCGTAATCGCGACGCCCACGGGTAGCGCGATGCCGAACAGCAGGTTCAACGCGATGGCCGATCCGATCACTTCCGCCAGGTCACACGCGGCGATCGCGATTTCGCACATGATCCACAGCCCCCACACAACCGGCTTGCTGTAGTGGTCGCGGCAGGCCTGCGCGAGATCGCGCCCAGTGGCAATCCCCAGCTTGCACGAGAGTCCCTGGAGGAGGACCGCCATCATGTTGGAGATGAGGATGACGCTGAGCAGCGAATATCCGAAGCGCGCTCCGCCCGCGAGGTCGGTGGCCCAGTTGCCCGGGTCCATGTAGCCCACGGCCACCAGGTAGCCCGGCCCGGCAAACGCGAGCATCTTGCGCCACTTGGACCGACCGCCGATGGGCACGCTGCGGTAGACCTCCGCCAGGCTCGGCGCCACGCGCGCACGCCGCCATCCCGCTTCGTGCGGATCGCGGACGGGCTCGGTGTGGGGCGTTGGAGGTGCAGTCATGAAGAATCTGGATTTAGGATGACCTAAACATATTATGAGGGTGTGATAAAGCAATACCTTTGTCGCCAACCCCAAACACCACCACACTCCCAACCTCATGACAACACGCCCCGACGGCGCCGCCCTCACGGCGGTCCGACAGATCGCGCTCACCGTGTCGGATGTGAGCCGCGCCACGGCCTTCTACCGGGATGCTCTCGGGTTGAGCTTCCTCTTTTCCGCTGGGCCCAAC
>JACMOE010000246.1 GCA_014378185.1 Gemmatimonadaceae bacterium
CAGATCCAACGGCCTCCGACGTGGTCCTTTCCGTTGGTCCCACTGATGCCGGCGCCATCCATCCTGGATCCGCCGTCCAGCTCACGGCGGGAGAGAAGACCGGCGGCGAGTTGCTCGGCGGCGGTTCCGTTGCCTCCGTCGGTGCGGTCCTCGATACCACGTCCCGCTCCGTCGCCATTCGCGTGACCGTGACGTCACCCAGGCGGTCGCTGCGACTCGGCGAGAGCGTGTACGGCGAAATCGCCGTTGAAACGCGGCCACGCGCTGTCGTCGTACCGGTGGAAGCCCTGGTGCCCGGTGATGATCCTGGCAGCTACAAGGTGTTCGTGGTGGATGCGAAGGGCACGGCCATCGCGCACGAGGTGAAGATCGGGGGCCGCACTGCGACGAAGGTCGAGATCATCGAAGGGCTGAACGGCGGGGAGAAGGTCGTGTCGCAGGGTGCATTCGGTGTGGCGGACAGCGCAAAGGTGGAACGCATCGGCCCCGTGAAGCCGTGAGTGACGCCGCCCGGCACGAGCCCGCACGACACGAACGCTGGTCGCTGGCGGGTGCCGTCGCGAGCCAGCGCCGCTTCGTCTACCTCATGGTGGCGCTCCTCTGCGCCGGCGGCATCTGGGCGGCCCTCCGCCTCCCCTCGGCCATCTACCCCGAGCTGCAGTTCCCGCGAATTGCCGTGATTGCGGAAGGGTCCGCGCTTGGCGCCCGCCAGGTGGTCTTTGCCATTACGCAACCGCTCGAGGAAGCCGTGGGCGTCGTGCCCGGCGTGACCCGCGTTCAATCGCGTTCCATTCGCGGTGCGAGCGAGCTCACGGTGACATTCTCGCCGAGCACCGACATGGCCTACGCGCTCCAGCAGGTGCAGGCGCGCGTGAACCAGGTGCGCAATGACCTGCCCACCGGACTCGACGTCCAGGTGGAGCGGCTCTCGCCGGCCGTGTTTCCCATCGTCTCGTACAATCTGGAGGGTGGCAGCCCTACGACGTTGTACGACATCGCGCGCTTCCAGATCCGTCCCGTGCTGTCGCGCGTGCCTGGCGTGGGCCGCGTGGACGTGCAGGCATCCGACATCCGTGAAATCGAGGTCATCGCGGACCCCGTGCGGCTGGCCGAACAGGGGCTGTCGTATGACGACATCGCCAACGCGATCAGGGTTTCCACTTCGGTGACTGCGGTTGGCCGCGTGGCGCAGGACTACAAGCAGTTCCTCGTCGTGACGGCGCAGGAGGCCACGAAGACGGAGGATATCGCCAACGTCATCGTGGGTCGCGGCCTGCGCGTGCGCGATGTGGCGACCGTGGAGGTGGGCACGGAGGATCACGTGCGCATCGTGGCCGGTGACGGGCGCCCCGCCGCGCTGTTGAACATCACGCGTCAGGTGGGTGGCAACACGGTTGCCATTGCCGACAGCGTGGAGAAGGCGGCCGTCACCCTTCGAAAGTCACTTCCGCCCGGCGTGACCCTCAAGCCGGTCTATGATCAGGCGTCGCTCGTGCGCGACGCCACGACGTCGGTGCGCGACGCAATGCTCATCGGCGCCGTGCTCGCTGTGGTCATCCTCTTCATCTTTCTCCAGAAGGGACGAATTACCGCCATCAGCGCGGCGTCCATTCCGCTCACGCTCGCCATCACCGTATTCGTGATGTCGCTCGTGGGGCAGACTTTCAACCTGATGACGCTCGGCGCCATGGCCATCGCCATCGGCATCGTGATCGACGACGCGGTGGTGATCAGCGAGAACATCGTGCGACATCTCGGCTTCACGCCGGACCGCGATCGCGCCATCCGCGAAGCGGTGCAGGAGCTGATCATTCCCGTCACGACGTCCACGATCACCACCGTGGTCGTGTTTCTCCCGCTTCGCCTGCTGGAGGGCGTGGTGGGACAGTTCTTCGCCGCACTCTCCATCACGCTCACCATCGCGGTACTCATCTCGCTGGTGCTCGCGGTCACGATCATTCCCCTGCTCGCCGAGGCGTTCCTGTCTGCCGAGCCTCAGGAGGAGGCCGTGGTGACTGGTACGCCCAGTCCGGTGCACGCCGGCGGACGGGGGAAGGCGAAGGGAGTCATGGCCTCCATCGGCCGCGCGATCGACACGCTGTCGGAGAGGTACCAACGTGCGCTCGACAGGGCGCTGCATCACACACGGCTGATGTTAGTGGGCGCCGCAGTGCTGATTGTCGCGGGCGTTATTGCGTACAGGTACGTGCCGACGGGCTTCCTGCCCGAGATCGACGAGGGTGCGTTCGTGCTCGACTACTGGAGCCCCGGCGGAACGGCGCTCGTCGAGACTGACCGCCAACTGCACATCGTCGAGAAGCTCCTGCTGAAGATCCCCGAAGTCGAAGGCATCTCGCGGCGCACCGGCGCGGAACTGGGCCTGTTTGCCACCGAGCAGAATCGCGGTGACATGGTGGTGCGCCACAAGGGGCCTGGCGATCGCAAGCGATCGAGCCAGGAGGTGATCAACGATGCGCGCGTGCAGATTGCGTCGGCCGTTCCTCGCCTTCGCGTGGAGTTCGTGCAGATCCTCAGCGACGTGATCAACGATCCCGCTGGTGCGGCGCGGCCTGTAGAGATTCGCTTGTTCG
>JACMOE010000247.1 GCA_014378185.1 Gemmatimonadaceae bacterium
CGTCGCGCACGCGAACCGTGATGTCGTACAATCCATCGGTCTGGTTGACGCGGTGCGACTCCGTATCCCATGTGGCGGTGGGGTATGGTGCGGCGAACGAGCCGTGCGCGAGCGAGTCCGGCAACCGGTCCAGCGATCCGCCGAATAGGTCGACAGCTGCAATCCGCTCCACAGCGAGCGACGCCAGCGGAAGGCGATCGGCCGCAGTGACATCGGCGCGGATGGCCGAACCATATGCGCCGAGCACGCCGACGCAGACGAGGCCGACGATGGCGAGGGCGACTACGGCCTCGAGCATCGTGAAGCCCGCTCGCAAACGGTCAGGAGCGCGGCGCATCGCTGATCCCGATTTCACCGCTCCAACTGTCTACGTGCACCGACTCCGATGTGGTAGCGCGCACCGTGACGACGAACGGCGTTGCCGGTCCCCACGGCTGAAAGCGGCATGTCGTGCGGTCCTGCCCGGCGGCGACCAACGTGACCGCGCCGGCAAGCGGCACGATGCCGGATGTGGCGGAGTCGCGCGTGGTGATCCAGAAGCGTCCGTCGGCCGGTGAGAGCACGAAGGTGGCCGCCGCACCAGACTCGCGCGCGGCGTTGCGCGCCTGGATGAGCGCCTCCGCGAGCGCCGTGGCGGCCTTGTGCTCCGGTGTCGCGCGCGCGCTTGAGAGGAAGGCCGGCACCGCCGCGGCGGCCGTGATGGCCAGCACCACGAGCACCACCAGCAGCTCGAGTAGCGTGAATCCCCCGCGATGGCGCGTCATCGCGCGCCGCGCATTGGTGTGATGTTGATGCCGTAGATGGCCTGCACGAGAGCGAGCGCGATCAGCCCCACCACCAGCCCGAACGCCACGATGAGTGCCGGCTCGGCCAGCGCGACGAACCGTGCCGCCGAGCGTTTCGCGCGTTCCTCGAAGAGGTCGGCGGCCTTGGCGAAGAAGGATTCCAGTTGGCTGGACTCCTCGCCCGCTGCCACGAGACGCGCGAGCACCGGTGGAAACAGCGTGCCCTCGGCCACTGCTGCCGCGGGGCTCGTGCCTTCGCGCACGCGTGCGCGGATGCGCAGCACTTCACGTTGCGCGGAGGGGTCGTCCAGCGACTTGGCCGCGTCGTCGAGTGCGACGACGAACGGTGCGCCGCCACCGAGCAGGATTGCGATGACGCGGGCGGTTCGTGCGGCGAGCACTTCGCGGTAGAAGCCCGACACCAGTGGCGTGGAGAGAAAAAGGCGTGAGCGCGTGTCGGCCGCGTCGCGCGATGTGGCCAGCCAGATCACGAGTGCCGAGAGGAGTGCGAGTGTGACGACGACAGGGGCGGCGTAGCTGCGCAGCGTGTTGGATAGGGCGAGCACCAGCGCCGTGGATGTCGGCAGTGCGCTCCCCGATGCAACGAACAGCGCACCGAAGCGCGGAAGCACGACCATGAGGAGGACGAGGATTGCTGCGCCGCCCACGAATGCCAGCAGCACCGGGTAGATGGCGGCGGTGAGCAACCGGGCGCGGAATTGCTGTTCGCCTTCGATGGCGTCCGCGAGGCGGGCAATGGACCCCTCGAGGTTGCCGGCTCGTTCGCCAGCGCGCACCAGTCCCACGTACGAGGGTGCGAATGCCGCAGGGTGTGCGGCGAGTGCATCGGCGAAGGTGGTGCCTCGTTCGACGCGGGCCTGGACGTCGCTCAGGGCAGCGCGCAGCGATGGGGGAGCGATGTCGCGTGCGACGTTGAGGGCGCGCGGCAGCGGCAACCCTGCTGGCAGCAGAGCCGCGAGTGCCCGCGTGAACTCCGCCAGGTCGCCGCTCCGCACCCGTGTGCCAAAGAGGCCTGCCGGGGATTCACTGGATGCGACGTCGAGCACGATGAGGCCGCGTGCGCGGAGCAGTGACGTGGCCGCTTCGGACGTTGCTGCCTCGACGACGCCTGCTTCGCGCGCTCCGGCGTGCGTGAGCGCGCGGTAGCGGAGGAGGGCCATGCGCGGTTACTGCTTCCAGCTCGTGATGTCGGCGCCTTCGCCGGTGCCGCCTGGTGCGCCGTCGCTGCCGAGTGACGAGAGGTCGAACCCGTTGGCCATGTGGTCACCCGGAGCGCGGTAGACGAATGGTGCGCCCCACGGATCGGCCGGTGGTGGCTGGCGGAGGTAAGGGCCGCGCCAGTTGGAGGGGCGTAGTTCGGTTGTGGGTGCCTGCCAGAGGGCGGCGAGCCCTTGTTCGGTGGTGGGGTAGCGGCCGTTGTCGAGGCGGTAGGCGTCGAGGGCGGCGCCCATGCTGGCGATTTGCGCCTGGGCGGTGACGTTCTTGGCGGTGTCGACGTGGCGGAAGATGTTGGGCGCCACGATGGAGGCGAGCACCGCGATGATCACCACGACGACCAGGACTTCGATCAGGGTGAAGGCGGCGCGGACGGGACGTCGGGTGTGGGGCTGCATGCTATATGGTATAGCAAATCACGGGATTCGGTGAGGTGGATGGGCTCCAACCCACCATCAGGACAATCCGCTACTCACCGTACATCTCGGTAATCAGCCGGCGGAGTGTACTCGCATCAGTGTCTGAAAGCGCGCCGAGCTTCTTGCCGAGCCGTGCCTTGCTGACCGTTCGGATCTGGTCGACGGCGATTTCAGCCTTTTGCTTGGCCACGCGCACCTCGACCCGTGTGCGCCACGTTGGGTGCAGCTGGGTGGTGAGTGGACAGACGGTCACCGTCTGCAGCCGCTCATTGAGGATATCGAGGCTCACGATCACGACAGGTCTCGTCCTGGCCATCTCGGAGCCTTGCGTCGGGTCGAGTTGCGCCCATCGGACCTCGTAGCGCTTCACTTCTTCGAGGCCGGCTTCGCGCGCGCGGGATAGCTCCGGCTGGGCTCAGCGGCGCGCTTCGCTATCGCCGGGTCCCACGGAAGTTCGTGGATCCCATCAGCCAGCGTAGCGTCCCAGTCGCTCCAATCTTCGGGCTGCGCCGCCATCTCGGCGGCGGTGTCCTCCCACGACAGCTTGGGGCTGGCCGCTCGGCGTGGCCGGAGGAGGATGCCCTCGGTGCGCTCTTCCATTATCACGCTGTCACCAATGCGGTAGCGCGCCAGCGTGGTGGCAGGAATCCTGACTCCGCGAGAGTTGCCGATCCGGGCAACCTTGAGTTCGACGGGTTTCATGTAATAACTGTAATAACTACTGGGATGATCGGTCAAGGCGTGCGCGCGGCAACTCGACAATCCCTACCTCGGCCGCCGTCGTGCCGTGATCAGCGTCGCGATCTCATCCGGCCGCGGGTTGACGAAATCGAGCCGCACGCGCCCATCCGGCTCCGTGCTCACGGCGGCCGGCATGGAGCTGTTGGTGAGCATCCACCCGGCCGGCAGCACCACCGCGTTTGCGGGCCGGCCAAAGCTCCGATCCCACACGAGTTCATCACCAATGACCGTGTAGCGCACGCTATCGGTGTACGTCTCATACATGCGTAGCCGCAGCGATGTGCCGACGGCGATGGGCGCAAAACGAAACACTACCGCTTCTGTTTGCGGCGTTACCTCTGGCACGGTC
>JACMOE010000024.1 GCA_014378185.1 Gemmatimonadaceae bacterium
CTGTCGATGACGAGCAAGACGAGAAGAAACGTGAACATTCCGGCAGCCGAGTAGGAGGTGCGACGCGTGGGGTAAACCGTAAATATGACAGGAGTTACGGGGTCGCGTCAAGTGAATTGCACGAGGTGCAGCGCGTCGGATACGCGGGGCCGCGCTACGTCGTGCCGGCGGAGCAGATCGCCGCCCAACTAGCGGGATCCAGGCTTGCGCCACCAACCAGCACCCCGTCCACCTGATCTGCACCGAGCAGCGCGGCGGCATTTACCGGCGTCACGCTGCCACCGTACAGGATGGGGATGCCTCGTCCGGGCTCGCCCACCAACTCGACGAGCGCCGCGCGGATGACGCGATGCACGACAGCCGCATCCTCCGGCGTGGCTGTTCGCCCCGTCCCGATCGCCCATACCGGTTCGTACGCGATGATGACATCGGCGACGGCGTCATGCGACAGGCTCGACAGCCCGGTGCGAAGCTGGTGCAGTACCACGTGTTCCGTTTCGCCCCGCTCGCGCTGTTCGATCGTCTCGCCAACGCACAGCACGGGGACCAGACCGTGCTCCACCGCACGCGCGCACTTGCGCGCCGTTTCCGCGTCGGTTTCCCCGAACACATGACGCCGCTCCGAATGTCCCACCAGCACGTACGCCGCGCCGGCGTCAGCCGCAATGATGGCGGAGTTCTCGCCGGTGAATGCGCCCTTCTCTTCCGCGTGGATGTTCTGCACGCCGACGCGAATGTCCTGGCGCAAGGCAAGTGCGTGGCGCACGGTCGCTAGCGCGAGCGCCGATGGAAACAGGATGACCGTGCCGTTCGAGGGCGTCGGCGACGCGGCGAGAAAGGACTCGACGAACGCCGCTGCGGCCGTGGGCCCGACATTCATCTTCCAGTTGGCGGCGAAAACAGGTCGCGTGTGTGGGGGCATGGTCAGCGCTCGTCCAGGATGTCGACGCCGGGCAATGTCTTGCCCTCGAGAAACTCGAGCGACGCACCGCCGCCCGTGGACACATGGCTCATCTTCGACGCGAGCCCCGCCTGCTCCACCGCCGCTGCGGAATCGCCACCACCCACGATGGTCGTGGCGCCCTTCCCCGTTGCCTGCGCCATGGCATCGGCAATGGCGCGCGTGCCCTTGTCGAAGGGCGGCGACTCGAACACGCCCATGGGGCCGTTCCACAGCACGGTTTGCGCGCTGAGGATGGCGCGCGAATACGACTCCGCCGAACGGGGGCCGATGTCGAGCATGGCCATGTCGGCCGGAATGTTCTCGCGACTCACCGCCCTCGCCTTGCCGCCGTCCTCCCTGGAGGGCGCCACCATGGCGTCGTGCGGCAGGATGAGGATGGAGCCCGCCTTCTCGATGAGTTCCTTCGCCATGGCGACGCGATCCGGCTCCACGAGCGACGTGCCCGTCTCGAGGCCCATGGCCTTGTAGAACGTGCACGCCATCGCGCCTCCCACCAGGAGTGCATCAACCTTGGGCAGCAGCGCCTCGATGACGTCGATCTTGCCGGAGATCTTCGAGCCGCCGAGGATGGCGACGAAGGGCTTCTTCGGCTCGTCGAGCGCGCCCTGGAGGTAGTCGAGTTCCTTCTGCATGAGCAATCCGGCGACGGCTGGCTTGAGGAGCCGCGCCACGCCTTCCGTGGAGGCATGCGCACGATGTGCCGTGCCGAAGGCGTCGTTCACATAGAGATCGCCCAGCTCCGCCAGTGTTCGCGACAGGCCGACATCGTTCGTCTCCTCACCCGGCAGAAAGCGCGTATTCTCGAGCAGCACGACCTCGCCGTCCTTGAGCTCGTGCGTCGCCTTCTGCGCTTCATCGCTGTCCGTGGACTCCACAAAGGTCACGGAGCGTCCAGGCAGGAGCTCCGCGAGCCGGCGCGACACCGGCTCGAGCGAGTACTTCGGTTCGGCCTTCGCCTTCGGTCGCCCCAGGTGCGACAACAGCACGACGCGGGCGCCACGATTGAGCAGGTATTCGATGGTGGGAATCGCGGCGCGGATGCGGGTGTCGTCAGACACCGCGCCGTGTTCGTCGAGCGGCACGTTGAAGTCCACGCGCACGAGCGCACGCTGTCCCCGCAGCTTGTCTGCGGGGAGGTCGCGGATGGTCAGCTTGGCCATGACTTACAGCTTCGCCCCGACGTACTGCAGCAGGTCCACGCAGCGCGAGGCGTAGCCCCACTCGTTGTCGTACCAGCCGGACACCTTCACGAGGAGTCCATCGACGACGTTCGTGCACTTGGAATCGAGGATGCACGAATGCGGGTTGCCGATGTAGTCCACCGACACCAGCTCTTCCTCGGCGTACTTGAGGATGCCCTTCAGCTCACCCTCGGCCGCCGTCCTGAACGCCGCGTTGACCTGTTCGATCGTGACGGGCTTGTCGACCACGACCGTGAGATCGGTGAAGGACACATCAGGCGTAGGGACACGAACGGACATGCCGTCGATCTTGCCCTTGAGCTCGGGAATCACGAGCGACGTGGCCTTGGCAGCGCCGGTCGTGGTGGGAATCATGGAGATGGCCGCCGCACGCGCGCGGCGCAGGTCCTTGTGCGGCAGGTCGAGGATGCTCTGGTCGTTGGTGTAGCTGTGGATGGTGACCATCGAACCGCGCACGAAGCCGAAGTTGTCGCGCACCACCTTCACCATCGGCACCAGGCAGTTGGTGGTGCACGATGCGTTGGAGATGATGTGGTGAGACGCGGCATCGTACTTCGTGTGGTTCACGCCCATCACGATCGTGATGTCCTCGCCCTTCGCCGGTGATGAGATGATCACCTTCTTCGCGCCGGCAGTGATGTGTGCCTGCGCCTTGGACGCGTCCGTGAAGCGGCCCGTGGATTCGAGCACGATGTCGACGCCAAGATCCTTCCAGGGCAGATTCGCGGGATCCTTTTCCGCGAAGATCTTGATCTCGTCGCCGTCCACGCGGATGGAGTTGCTGCCCGCCGTCACCTCACCCTGATACTCCCGGTGCACGGAATCGTACTTGAAGAGGTGAGCGAGTGTCCTGGTGTCCGTGAGGTCATTCCCGGCCACGAAATCGATGTCGGTGATGCCTGCCTGCTTCGCCGCGCGCAGTACCTGACGTCCGATGCGGCCGAAGCCGTTGATACCGACCCGAATTGCCATCATTTTCTCCCGTTGAATTACCACCGGTCGCCAACCGCTGGCGCCCGGCCGAAGGTCACAAAACTGAGAATGCGTGCTCCCCCGTCATGAAGCGCGGTGGCGCACGCGTTGAGA
>JACMOE010000248.1 GCA_014378185.1 Gemmatimonadaceae bacterium
CGAGAAAGCTTCTATCCGCACGACACGATGTCGTATACCGAGATGTTGGTGGAGGGGAAGATCGTCAAGGTATTTGAAGTGATCGTGAACCACCGATCGGTGGGTGAGATCGGCACCACGACACAGGAGTATTGCCTCCACTACACGCAGGGCGGGGTCTACTCGCCGCAGGCGGGGGTCGCGCAGGATGCCACACCGCCCACCGTGTACGCCGCGTGCGCCGCGCTCGGGATCTTCCGTCGCCATGCCAGCGATCCTGCACCCGCAAAGCCCGTCGGTGCAGACCCGGCAGCCCAGACCATCGCCATCCCGTCGTCAGTCGCGAAGTGCGCCGCCGTCGGCAAGGTCGCGGTGCGCTCCACCGGGGTCGCATGCACCTCGGCGCGCTCCGTGATCGCCCGGTACGCGAAGTCGCTCAAGTCACCGGCCGGATGGAGCTGCTCGGCTGCCATCAACGACGCGGGACGCCGGGTGAAGTGCACCCCGAAGGCCAGCAAGTCACGAGCCGCTGCACGCAAGGCAGTCTACGGGCTGTGGCGCTCCTGATTTCGAGCGAGCCACGCAAGACGGAGCTGGGTCAGCGGGGAATCGTCACGAATCTCACCGGAACGCCCGCCCATGCTGTCCGTGCTGGGCTGCGGGGGGTTGTTTGCGGGGGCAGTAGCCCCACGGCCGCTTTCGGGCGCAGAACGCTGTTGAGCGCGCGTTGCTCTACCGTGTCCCCGGCGACGCACCGCTACTCCGGTACCGCCGGCGTCCGAGCATTCGATCCAACGTTGCTGATCTGGGGGATTCCCTGCTCATCGATCTCGATGTTCACGTCCTTGCAAGCCCTGATGGTTTCTTTCGACGGAAGCACGCGGGGGGAATCAAGCACAACCCCATTCAGTCGCCCAAGGTCGCGCACCGCCTCCTCGATAGCCCGGTGGTTCTGGTATCCGGTGCAGGCGTTCGCATTGCGAGCACTGATCTGCGACGAAGTATCTTGCTCCTGCTGCTCCGCAAGCCGCGCAAGGATGAGTTCTCGGTCATCGCCACGGGTCACCACCGTGAAGATCGCGACGGAGATTGATGCGAACGTCATCGCAGAAATCATGTAAATCAGCACCCACATGCGGCTGTAGCGGGCGGCGGCAACTGATGGGTCGGTGAAAGTCATGCGGTTCTACCTCGTGGCCACGTTGAATATGACTGCGATGGACAGCGACAGGGTGGACACGAGGAGACCGAAAGCGGTGACGAAGATACGGTTCTGCCCTTTCTGCATCGTCTCCTGCCCCTGCTGGAGCTGCGAAAGCTTGAGCGTGACCCACCCCTGCTCGGACAGGGCCACCATCGCGTTCGCCGCCATGTCACCATACTGCTTGCGGTAGGCGCGCTCGTGATTGAACTGCTGCTTCACGTCCTCGCGCAGCAGCGCAATGTTCTCCCGCGTGTAGTCGAACGGGGACATGGACGCGCGCGGATCTTGAACCTGTGTCGGGAATGATGGGTCAGGCCCGAGGTCTTCGACGCGAGGGATGTTCACGAAGCAACCACGTTGTGATTCGTGAGGTGCCACTTCTCGCTCGGCACGTCATCGTGAAGGCCGAGCTTGCGGCACTCGGCCAGCAGGCCCCGCTCGTCGCGCACATTCGGTACGTCGAGAGCAATACCCTTGTTGTGCGGCGAGGTGCCCGGCAAGGATGTCAGCGGGCGACCCGGCTTCGGGATACCCGGCGCGATCATGTTGAGCGCGTACAGGACGGCCTGCTCGGCGGGGTCACGGTACGTCGAGTTGACGCGGCGCTTGCCCTTCTGGGTGCCGGGGCCGTAGCCCGCCCGGTAGCACGCCAGCGCGAAGCGAGCCAGCGTGTCATGGTACTGCGGGCGCAGCGCCTTCGGTACCTTCCGCACCGGCACGACGCCACCCTCGATGTAGTCGAGGATGATGATGGTCTTGAGCGTTGGCACCCACGCGGGGTTGAGCCGCCAGCCGAGGACGCGCAGGAAGTTCGGCACGCCCTCCTTCGTCCCCTTCGGGTCGGCAGGGTTGCGCCGCCACGTCTTCGTGCGGATGTACTTCGGGATCGTCTCCATGTCAGTCCTGCTGCGTCGTGTCGTGAGCTTCGGTGTGGGACATCACGCCGTAGATCGGTTCCAGCGGCGATGTCTCGTGAACGGTGAGCGGTGCACCAGCGGCAGCCCTGCCCAGCGCGGTGACGGCCGCCTTGCGGAGCGAGAACCGCTGCCATGCAACGAGAAGAATGGGAGCCGCTGCGAGCGCCGCTCCCCACAGGAGCCTCGACCTCTCCTGCAACCTGTCCCACGCCGCTTCGGGCAGGAACGCGAGGCTGACCAGCATGAGCAGGGCTATGACGACAGCGAGGCCGATCAGCAGAAGGGATGCCGCGTCGCGCTTGATGGGCAGGATGCGGAAGTCTTCGGGAGTGGTATCCATGAACCGACTATACCCACGACGAAGGCCACCCCGAAAGGTGGCCCCCGGTAGATCAGGTTGTTGAAGGTGTCAGCGCAGCTTGAGCGCGGCCTTGAGTTCGACGCGGCCATCGGCGGTGATCTTGAATCGGTGCTTCGACTTGCGGCCACCGCTCTGCTCGGCGGCGACCTTGGCGGCGACCTTCTGGGTCATCGTCTCCTTCTCGACGTATCCGCGCTCCTCTAGTCGCTTGAGGATCGCGTGCGCTCGCCGGGTGCCGAAGTCACCAGCGCCAAGGTCGGCCGCGCCACGGACAGCCGTGGCAACGAGGCCAGTGCGTTCTCCCTTGAGCAGCGCGAGGACGGCGACCTGCGTGGTGCCGATGGGACGTGAGGTAGGTGTGAGGGTCGCAGTCATGCTCGGATCTTACCTTCTAGGCGAAGGTGTTGCAAGCAGATCAGGTCTTCATAATGAAGTTGGTGACCATGTAGGGCGGTCGGTTCTCGTGCGCGCCGCCGCCACCTTCGGCAAGGATGCTGACGCCGGTGGACGCTCCCGACACCACCGTGGTTGCCGCGTGCAAGTGGAGGCCGTCGGTCGAGGTGAACGATCGGTTCTGCTGCTGCGGGTTCGTCGGGCTGCTGTTCGTCGGGATGCTGACATAGGTGCTCGGCGCGCCCGTGCCGTCGATCAGCACCGGCCGGAAGTCGCCACCCAACAGCGGGTCGAGAACCGTGACGAACTCGCTGTCACGCGCGCTGCCCGGCTCATGGTAATGAGCACCGCTGCCCACGATGGTCGTGCCCGCACCGTGCGGGTGGCCGGGGTCACTGACACCGTGGCCGTGCGAAGGAAGCTCGCCAACGCCGAGAGTGACAGCAGCAACGCCACCAGCCGTGCCAACGCCGCCCCACGAACCCTGACCCACGAGGAAGCGGTCACCGAGGTACGGGATCTGGAAGGTGCCATCGCCGAGGTCTGGTCCGCCCCTGAACTCGACGATCGAGAACAGGCCACCGAAGTCAACCTGCGACACGCGCCCCGCGTAGTTGGGGCCGCTCTGCATGAGGAATCCGTCGGGAGCCGTATCGCCGAAGTACGGGAGCGAGACACCCGTGGGGACGCCGCCGA
>JACMOE010000249.1 GCA_014378185.1 Gemmatimonadaceae bacterium
CAGCCCGGCGCACGCTCCCGCAGGACGTTGCCCAGCTGCACCCAGAGGTCGCGAACCCGGTCCGCATCGCCCACGCGCACCCCATACGGGGGGTTGGTCACCACCCACCCCCGCGACCCGCCGGGAAACTGCGCCGCGGACAGCGACCGCACCGCCAGCGCGACATCACCCGACACTCCCGCCCGCTCCGCATTCGACGTTGCCGCCGCAATCCCCCCGGCATCCCGATCCGACCCCACGATCTCGGCGCGGGCGCGCGCGATCGCCTGCTCCGCCAACTGCGCCCGCACCTGGTCGCCCAGCAGCGCGGGCACGGTGTGCCACCGCTCCATCGCGAACCGGCGGTGCGCCCCCGGGGCAATGCCGCGCGATTGGAGCGCCGCCTCGATGGGAATGGTGCCTGACCCGCACAGCGGATCCACCAACGGAGACGTGCCATCCCAGCCCGAGGCGGCCAGCAACCCCGCCGCGATCGTCTCCCGCAACGGCGCCTTCGCGGTCGCCAACCGGTAACCGCGCCGGTGCAGCAGCGCGCCGGAGCTGTCCGCGCTCACCGTGCACACGTCCCGCATCACGCGCACCACGATCAACGCCACATCGGCCTCGCCGTCGTCAATCTCGTCCTCGCCAACGCTGCCCCCCTCCGCCCGAACGCCCGGGACCACGCGCATCACGGCGTCCGCCAACCGCTGGGCCACCGCGTCGGAATGGTACAGCTTCGACTTCTTGCACGTCACGCGAAAGCGCACCGCGTCGCCCCGCCGCAGCACATTCCCCCACGCGATACGGCGCGCATGGCGCTCCAGCTCCGCAAACGACCTCGCCTCGAACGACGCCAGCCGCAACACCACCCGGCTCGCAATCCTGAGCCCGGCGTTGGCGAGCAGCCCACTCCGGTCGTCCCCGGTCCACGCAATGCCCCCCGCCTCCAATGCAGCACCCAGGCCGAGCGCTTGCGCCTCTGCCAGGGCAAGAGGCTCGAGGCCCGGCGCCACAATGGCAAACCAGTCGAGTGCGGTAGTGGATGTCACGGTCCAAGCCTAACCATGGTGTAGTGGGTCCGCGCCGAGTTTCTGCCACGCCCGCGTACTGGTACCGAGTTGGCTGCTGAGTACCATGTACTCGAGTCTCTGGTTGATACTTGCAAGTACGAACACCAGACTCGAATACTGCGTACCCGGTAGCCAACTCGGTACGAGTACCTAAAAACAGCCCAAATGATCGACGTTGCTCATCTCACCCGTCACTACGGCGCATTTACCGCCGTCAACGACATCTCCTTCCGCGTCGCCCCAGGCGAGATACTCGGTCTCGTCGGCCCCAATGGTGCCGGCAAGACCACCACCCTGCGCTGCCTCGCCGGCATCATCGCGCCGTCACAGGGCACCGTGGTCATCGCGGGCCACGACATCCAGCAGGAGCCCGTGGCCGCCAAGCGGGCGCTCGCCTTCATTCCGGACGAACCCCACCTCTTCGACCACCTCACCGTGGAGGAACACCTGCGTTTCGTGGCCCGCCTCTACAACGTGGCCAACGCCGAAGAGCGCATTGCCCCCCTGCTCCGCGAACTCGAGATCGACGACAAGCGCAAGGCGCTGTCTACCGAGCTGTCGCGCGGCATGAAGCAGAAGCTCGCCATTGCGTGCGGCCTCCTGCACGACCCATCCGTCCTCATCCTCGATGAGCCACTCACCGGCCTCGACCCGGGCGGCATGCGACGCATGCGGATCACCATCGCCGAGCGTGCGAGGGCGGGAGCGTCCGTCGTGTTGAGCTCGCACCTGCTCACGCTGGTCGAGGAGTTGTGCACCGTGCTGTTCGTCATCAGCAAGGGCGCGTGCGTGGCGTACGACAGCCTCGCGGGCATCGTGCAGGCACATCCCCATCTCGCCGGCAAGTCGCTGGAGGATGTCTTCCTCTCACTCACCGGCTCGGACGAAGAGGCCGCGACCGCGTGACCAGCGCCCTCGCCTGGCTGATCCTCACCTCCGCGCGCAACCAGCTGCGTGTCAAGATCAGGCAACTCCGCAATCCCCGATACGCCATCGCGCTTCTGCTGGGGCTCACCTACTTCTGGTTCGTGTTCTTCAACCGGTCTGCACGCGACGGACGTCAGCCCAGCCCACTCCTCTCGGATACCTTCGCCGCACTCTTTCCCGTGGGCATCCTGGCGTACGTCGCCTTCACGTGGATCCTTGGCGCCGATCGCAATGCGCTCGCGTTCTCACAGGCTGAAGTCTCCATGCTGTTCAGCGCGCCGGTGAGCCGGCGCACCCTGGTGGTCTACAAGCTCGTTCGGGCACAGGGTCCGGTGCTCATCACGAGCGTCCTGTGGTTCTTCCTGTTCCACCGGCCCGGCGTCGGATTCTCTCGCGTCATCTCGTCGTGGGTATTCCTCACCACGTTCTCGCTGCATCGGCTGGGCGTCGCCCTGCTGCGTGCGTCGCGCACCGAGCATGGCCTGCAGGGTCTGCGGAGGAACTGGCTCCCCATCACGCTGTTTGGCACGGCCGGGGCGGTGGTCGTCGTCGAGTTGCTCGCCGCGCGGTCGCGCTTCGCCGCCGCCGGGCATCCGTCCGATCTCGCCGGCGCCATCATCGCCGAATTTGCGACGGCACCACTGAGCTGGGTGCTCTACCCGTTTCGCGTCGCCGCCGCGCCCATGTTCGCGGCATCCACGAGCGCGTGGGTCGCCGCGATCGTGCCTGCCCTGGTGCTGCTCGCACTGCATGTGCTGTGGGTGCTGCGCAGCGATACGGCGTTCGAGGAAGCCGCCGCAGAAGCTTCCGTGGCTCGCGCCGCGCGCCGCCAGATGCTGCGGACCCGCGGAGCCACGGGCGGCGTGGTGAACCCCAAGAGCAGCCGGCGCACCATCCGACTCTCACCGCTCGGCGCTCCCGCAGTCGCGCTGGTGTGGAAGAACGTCCTCTGGCTCATTCGCACCGGTCAGGCCCGCGCCATCCTTGGCTTGCCAGCCATCGCGGCCATTTGTGCAGTGGGCTTTGCCCGCCGGTCCGAAACGGCGGAGGTGCTGGTGGTGGTGCTGTGCGCGGTAGTGGGGATCGTCACCGTGGTGTCCGGCCCCATGACCATGCGCAACGATCTGCGCAGTGAACTGCGTCGCCTGCCCATGCTCAAGACGATGCCGCTCACCGGCCGCGAGATCATCGTCGCCGAAGTCGCGAGCAGTGCGTTGCCCACGGCGCTCATGCAGTTCCTGATGACGGCCGTCGGCCTGCTCGCGCTGTCGTTGTTGCCCCAGCCGCCGCTCTCGGTCGAGATTCGCGTGGGTCTGCTGATCGCGTCGCCCGTGCTGCTCGCGGGCCTCAGCTTCGCGAACTTCACCATCCACAATGGAATGGCGCTGCTCTTTCCCGCGTGGGTGCGGCTGGGCGCGGCTGGCGAAGCGGGGGTGGAGGCGCTGGGGCAGATGATGCTGACGTCGATCGTGACGTTGTTCCTCCTCGGCATCCTGCTCGTGCTGCCCACGGTGGCCGGGGCCGCGGTCTGGTTCATCATGCGCTGGCCCCCGCTGTTCGCCGTTGTGGGCGCGGGCGCAGCCGCCGGCGTGGTCTGCGCGCTGGAGGCCTACGTACTCATCGGCGCGCTCAGCGGCGCGCTGGAGCGGTTGGAGCCAATGCAGGTGAGCTGAACGCGGAGAGCGGTCCTCTGTTCTCCAGGCGGTGGACCGTGATTGGGTGTGCGGGAACTGGATCGCCTCATGTACACTCGCAGCAGCAGGTCGGACACCATCATCACGCGCATGCCGGGAGTCGCAATCCCTTGACGAGCGACGTACAATGCTAAACATTCGTATCCGTGCGCCGACAACCGCGTGCACACACGCCCGCGCCGCCACGCTGGCTTTACCCGCGACCGTATGGCTCATGATGATGGCGCTCGACTCGAGTCACGTGCCGCCGCGTCAGCTGAGTCAGGCCACTCTTGGCGCTCTCGAGTCCGCGCTGCGCGAATATGTCGCCGTCGGTGCATCGTCCTCCCTGCCCA
>JACMOE010000250.1 GCA_014378185.1 Gemmatimonadaceae bacterium
CTGCAAGGCAAGAATCTCGAGATAGCGCGCATGGATACTCGGCTGCGAGATGGTCTGGCCGCTGCCGATCTGGAGGGGCGCGTCCTCATAGGCCCGGTGCCGCACGCCCGTGGGCACGAACTGGTGCCGCGGCGTGAGATCGAACGCCCGGAGCACCGCCATGTCGCGGATCCCCTTGGCTCGCAACAGCTCCACGAGGCGTCGGCGCGCACCGCCCATCGCGCCGTTTACAGCTCCCGCCACCACGTCCCCGCCGAGTCGAGCATGCTGTAGTTGGTGAGGTCCAGGTGGAGCGGCGTGATCGAGATGTACCCCTCCTGGATAGCCTGAAAATCAGAGTCCGGCTCGCCGGTCCACGTAATGGACCCGCCGCCAATCCAGAAGATGTCGCGACCCCACGGATCGCGCATCGGCTTGAGCGAGCCGGAATAGACGCGGCTGCCCAATCGCGTGAGCCGGACTCCCTTGACGCCGTCCGCCGGCACCGGCGGCAGGTTCACATTGAGCTGCGTGTTGGCCGGGAACTTGGGGAGTGACGTGGGGTGCGCGATGAGTGGCGTGAGCACCGTCACCTGCTGCTTGAGGTAGGTGAGGTCCGCCCGAAGGTCGCCGCCAGCGAACGAAAATGCAATCGAGGGAATCCCCAGCGCGAGGCCCTCCATCGCGGCCGCGACGGTGCCGGAGTACAGGACGTCCTCGCCCATGTTCTGCCCGTGGTTGATGCCACTGAGGATGAAGTCCGGCCGCTCGTCGAGGAGCGCCTCCACCGCGATCATCACGCAGTCAGTGGGTGTGCCGTCGATCTGCCACCGGCGCTCCGCGCGGCGCACCGGCCGCAGCGGATGATGCAACGTGAGCGAGTGACTCGTTGCACTCTGCTCACGGTCAGGGGCAACGACGTAGACGTCGCCGAGCGGTTCGGTTGCCTCGATGAGGCAGTCGAGTCCGTGCGCCAGGATGCCGTCGTCGTTTGTAATGAGAAACCGCATCAGGTGTGTCCGTGCCGTGTGAAGGGGATCACTTGTCAGCCGAGAGAAACCGGATGAGTTCCTTCAGCTCCGTTTCCAGCGAGTCGAGCGTCTGCACCGTGAGCGCCGCGCGTGCCGCCGAGCGCAGGTCACCGCCCTTGCGCTGCTCGTCCACCTTCTGTCGCGCGCCCTCGATGGTGTACTTCTCGGTGTACAGCAGGTGCTTCACCAGGAGAATGAGCTCGACTTCCCTCCGCTGGTAGACGCGGTTGCCCGATCGGTTCTTGGCCGGACTGAGGAACCGGAACTGGCTCTCCCAATATCGGAGCACGTGTGGCTTGAGATCGGTGAGGTCGCACACCTCGCCGATGCTGAAGAATTCCTGGATCGGCTCGGCGGCGCTCATGCGTCCTGCTCCGAGCGAAGTTCGCGCGCCATCAGTTCCACCACGGCGCTGCGTGCCGGATGCCCGTCGAACAGGATCCGGTGCACCATTTCCACAATGGGCATCTCGACACCCTCGCGCGTGGCGAGTGCCAGCGCGCTGCGCGCGGTCACGACTCCTTCCGCGACGGTCTCCTTTCCCGCCAGCGCCTCCTCCAATGTTGCGCCGTGGCCGATCGCCATCCCGACAGCGCGATTGCGGCTCAACGACCCGGTACATGTGAGGACGAGATCGCCAAGTCCCGCCAGGCCGGCAAACGTCGCCGGCTGCGCGCCGAGTGCCGTGCCGAGGCGCGTCATTTCCGCGAGGCCGCGGGTGATGAGCGCCGCGCGTGAATTGAACCCCAGTCCTACCCCTTCCACCATGCCGGCCGCGACCGCCATCACGTTCTTGAGCGAGCCGCCCAGCTCCACGCCGATGACGTCGTCATGCGTGTACACGCGGAGATGCGCATTGCTGAACGCTTCCTGCACAGCCTCTGCGGCCATGATATCGACAGACGCCGCGACGATGGCCGTCGGCTGGCGCGCCGCCACTTCCGCGGCGAAACTCGGCCCGGACAGGGCTACCACGGCGTGATCCGGTGCCTCCTCCGCTACCACTTCGCTCATCAACGCGAGCGTATCGCGCTCGATGCCCTTGCTCGCCACGCTCATGATGGCGCCAGGCACGAGAGCACGCCGTGCCGACCGCAGCACGCCGCGCAGGTGTTGCGCCGGCGCCGCGGCGCAGACGATGTGAGCTCCAGCAAGCGCCTCGGCAATCGACGACGTGGCGTGCAGCGTGGGGGCGAGCGTGACTCCGTCGAGAAAGCGCGTGTTCACGCGCGACGTGTTGATGGCTGCAACGACGTCCTCCTCGAGCGCCCACAGCACCACCTCGTGCCGATTCCGTGCGAGCA
>JACMOE010000251.1 GCA_014378185.1 Gemmatimonadaceae bacterium
CCGCGGGCCCGGTTCCGGTGGCCGTCGCCGCGTGACCGGCTTCAATCGCTCCACGCCTGCACCCGCCACGCGTCGTCCGATCGATCGAGGTACACCACCATCTCGCCCAGCCCGCTCTCGCAGCGCCAGTAGTCGCGACGATAGCCATCGTCCCACCAGTCGCCCGACAAGCGCTCCGGTCCGAGCGCACGGGTGACCGGAATGTGCTGCCCACGCCACGTGATCGTGCGCGGCACCTCGTTGTCGCAGGACACATCGATATGCTCCGGCGGATCCAGCGCACGACGCGCCGCCGGAGTGGCCAGGACCGGCTCACGCACGACGAGTCTGACAGTCCGATGGTCTGATCCGCTCGCCGCTGCGCGGCTGTTCGTCTGACACCGGGTTGACTGACTGGTCTGACTGGTCTGACTGGTCTGACTGACTGTCGGACTGTCGGACTGCAGTGAGGGCCCGAAGTCTTTCCACAACCCCGCTTTCTCCGGTCGATGCGTGTCCTGGGCTTCCGCGCGGACGATCGCGCCTGCGCCGAGCTCCGCGCGCAGTCGCTCGAGTGCCGCGTCGGCGGCGCCGAGGTCGCGCCAGGAGGTGCTGAGCAGGTCGCCCTGCTCGCCGGAGAGTGGCGCCACCGCGACGATGGCCACGCGCACCGCGCTGACCGGTGCGTCGAGCGTCCAGCTGTCGAGCAACGCGCGGCAGCGTTCGAAGAGGGGCAGCACGCGGGCGAGCGGCCGCGCAGCGCGGGCCTCGCGCGTGACCGTGTGGGCGGGTGCGTCCACCAGCGCGCCGCGCGCATCGTCGAGCGTGAGCGTGATGGCCACCGCGGCGATGGCGCGGCCGTGCGCGATCATGTCGTGCACGAGGCGTTCGAGCGCGGCGCGCACGAGGAACAGGATGGGCTCCATGGTGGCGGCGGGAATGGTGAGCTCCACTTCCACTGCGGGCTGCGTCTCCACACGTGCGAGCACGGGACGTCGTGCGTCGTTGGCATTGGCGAGGCGCCACGCGCGCATCCCGATCTCGCCCCACCGGCGCTCCACGTCTTCCGCACTGAGCGCCGCAAGCGCGCCCACCGTGCGAAGGCCGAGGGCGTGCAGTGCGGCGCGGAGCTCCTCGTCCATGGGCACGAGGGCGAGCGGCGCGGGCGCGAGCCAGGCTGCGTCGTGACCGGGCGCAATGACGTGGACGAGCGTGCGATCGCCCCCCGTGCGCTCGAAGCTCGCGCCCGCCCACGTGGCCGCACGTGCGGCCACGCAGGAGTCCCCGATGGCGACGCGGGGACGCGGATGCCAGCGGCGCGCGACGCGCAGCAGGGCAGACCCGAGCTCGCGTTCGCCGCCGATGCCGTCGAATCCCGACGCGCCCACCCACCAGAGACCCGGTGCCCCGCTGACGGGTGTCACCTGCGGGCTCGCGGCCACGAGTGCCGCGGACAACTCGGTGACCGCGGCGCCGATGGCGACATCGTCCCACGCGAACTCGTGGAGGTCGGCGCACAGCGCGCGCGCCTCCGTGGGACGCATGCCCGCGCGCACGCCCGCGCGCCCCGCGGCGGCGGACACGGCGCGCAGGCGCTTCTGCGCGCCCGCACCATCGGTCAGCACGATGGGGACGTCATCCCAGTGCTCGGGCGCGCTCGGCTGCGGGTTCGATGACGATGGGGGCGGCGGCGCTGTGAACGGGAGGAGCAGCTGCGCGGCCACGGCGCCCGTGCCGGAGTCCCCCCGCCGGACCGCGCGCCACACCGCGCCGATCGGGAACCTCGGGATGCGTACACAAGCGACGCGCCACAGCGATTGCACAGCCCACCTCCACCGTTCGAAGCGTTCCCCCCTTCTCGACACGCACACCAATTGTGCTGGTCGTGTGATCCGGGTTCGTACAGTCGGACAGTCGAACAGTCGGACTGTCGGACCGTTTTCTTCGTCGTTCTACAATCAGGCGCACGGCTCCTCCCAGCTGCGAGGCGCTGCCGATGCGATCGCCGAGGAGGACGAAGGCGGCGCTGGATTCGCGCGCGAGTCCCGTAAGGCGAACAGCGGCGGCCTTGGAGAGCATGGGTGCGCCATCGAGCACCACGAGCGCGAAGGCGCTGCTGCGGAGCAGGATGTCGGCAGACCAGGCGGCGCGCATGGGATCGTGGGGACGGATGATGAACATCCCGTCCTCGTGGCCGAGGTGGACCCAGTCGCGTGCGTCGAGGGTCCGCTGGGCGTCGATGTAGGCCACCCATCCATGCGATGCGAGGGTGGCTTCGACGATGACCCGCGCGAGCGTCGTCTTGCCGCTGCCCGTGCCGCCCACGAGTTCCGTGAGCCGGCCGCGGGGCAATCCTCCGCCCAGCAGCGCATCGTCGAGTGACGCGATGCCGGTGGGGAGCGCCGGCGCGGCCGGTGCAGGAGGAGGAAGGAGCTGGACAAGCTCGGCGAGGGAGAGCATGAATGCGTGGGAGGCCTATCTTGCGTGTCGCCGTGTGGCCGTTCTGGATCAGGCCCCGGGAGGAGGTATTTACCGAATAAATACCGAAGATGCAACCGCTGCCTCGATGGCAGAAGACTGCCAGCTGGCGGTCCCCATGAAGGATTCCAAGGATGTGCCGTTGATTCTTAGAAGGTGGCAAAGCATTACCTGGCAACGACTTCCGGCAATGCTAGCTGGCGCCGCTGCCTTCGCGCTGGTGCTGGTGATCACCGATCCGCCGGGGCCTGGATTGGACCCTGATGCGCTCGCCTACATGGGCGCGGCGGAGTCCGTGGCGGCCCATGCGGAATACCGCATTCCCATGGCAACGTGGGCGAGCGCGGACAGCACATCGGCGCTCGCCCACTTTCCTCCGGGCTACCCCACCGTGCTCGCCATTCCGGTGCGTCTCGGCATGCCGGCGGCGCAGGGTGCCCGCCTGGTGGAAGCCGTTGCCGCATTCGTGACGATCACCACCCTCGTGCTTCTGGTGGGCGCGGCTGCATCGGTGGGGGTGGGTCTCCTGCTGGCCCTGGTGCTCGTGGCCATGACGTCGATGCAGGAGGTGCACGTGTCCGTCCTCAGCGAGCCGTTGTACCTGGCGTGCATGACGCTGGTGCTTGCGGCCATGGTGCTCGCTCCCGAGCGGCCGTTGTACGCGGCGATCCCGGCGGCGGCCGGCTTCATGACGCGCTACGCCGGTGCGTCGCTCGTGGGTGCGGCGGCGCTCTGGGCGCTCTTGCAGCCCGGGCGCTGGCGCGTCCGCGTGCGGCGCGCGGTGGTTGCGCTCCTGCCCGCGCTGGTGTTGCAGGGAGTGTGGGTGGTGCGCACGCGCAGGGCGGCCGGTCCGGGCGAGATCCGGAAGTTCGCGCTGTACGGTGACCTGGGCCCCACGTTCCGGGAAGGGGGCAGGACCCTCGCCGCGTGGCTGATTCCCGATGCCGGCGCCGACCATGATCCGCTGTCACATCGTCCAGCGCTGGCCCTCGCTGCGGGGATCGCGCTGGCGGTGCTCGTGGCGATCGGTGTGTGGCGCGCATGGCGCGCAACGCCCCGGGCAGGAGATCGCGCGGGAATCCTCGATGCCTCGCCCTCCGGCGACGGCGACGCCAATGCGCTCGTGGCATGGCGGCTGTTCACAGCGGCGGCGCTGTTGCTGCTCTGTTATGCAGGCATCGTGGGTGTGTCGCGCGTGGTGGCGGACCCCAGGATTCCGCTGGACGAACGCATTCTCGCACCAGCGTTGCTGCTGCTCACGACGAGTGCCGCGACGGGGCTGTCGCTCTGGTGGCGCGGAACGCGACTGCACATCGCGCGCGTGACCGTGGCGGTGGGGTTGCTCGCCTGGGGCTACGCCGCCGTGCAGGCAACGCGCGTCAAGGCGCACTGGGCGCTGAGCTGGGGCTCCGACTTTGCCGGCGAGCAATGGCGCGAGAGCGAAGTGCTGGCGTGGGCACGCACGGACGGTGCGCGGTCACCGCTGTACTCCAACTGGCCCGCCGCCGTGTATTTCCATCTCCATCGGCCGTCGCGCGAGCTGCCCCGGACGAGCGACGCGCGCACGATGGCTGCGTTTGCAGACACCGTGCGCGTGCGCGGCGGTCGCGTGCTGTTGTTCGATGCGCGATCCACGGAACTGGCGCCGAACGACTCCGTCGCGAAGGCACGCGGACTGCACGAAATCGGCCGGCTCCGGGACGGCGTGGTACTCGGCCCGGAGCCCTGAGCGTTTACTGCACCGTGATGGTCCGCAGCGCCTGGCCGCGGAACACGATGGGGGAGAGCAGGCGCGCCACGGCGCCATCCGCGGAGACCTGCACGTAGACCGTTCCGGGGGTCGCCGGCGCAGTGAAGGATGCGGAGAACGTGGAGATACCGGTCGCCGCGTCGCGCGTGACCGTGGCGTTCACCGCCGTGCCCGACAGGTCTGCACCGTTCGACGTGGAGAAGTACAACGCGCCCACCGGCATCCGATCCGGGTAGAAGGCGAACGGCATCGTTGCTTCATCGAAGGTCCACGTCACCGTCACCGTCGCATTCACGCCAACCGTCGTCGGCGCCGAGATGGTCGCGGCGTACGGCTTCAGCGGAATGGAGACGACGATGCTGGGTGGTCCGAGCGTGACCGGTACGGCCGCGGAGGTGGCGCCCAGGAGCAGCGCAATGCCGCTGAGCGCCGCGGTGCTGCGGGCGGGATCGGCCGAGGTGCTCGTGCGAACGCGATAGGTGCCGTTGGATGTGACGAAGTTGAAGCGGGACACGAGGTCCGCCGGAACGATACCGGTGGACGTACCGGGCGACGTGGCATTGGGCTGGTCGATGGAGGCCTGCACGGGATCGCCCGCGACTCCTCCCGTTGTCGCGACATAGAGTCCGGAGTCGGACACCACGTACAGGCGAACGCTGCCACTTTTTCCTTCAGCCGCTGCGGTGACGGTGACGGGCCCCTGCCGATACGTCGCCGTGGCGCGCCCGAACGGGTCGAGCGAGGCGACGTCGACGTCGGACGTGGTGAATGTGATTGGACGCTGCAGGGTGTTGCCCTGGGCGTCCTTCACCACGGCGACCAGCTGCTTGGGAAAGCGCTGATGGAGGATGGTGTCGGCTGGCGGGACGATGGACACGCTCGCGACGGCCACCGGGATCACGGTGATCGCGATGGTTGCCTGCGCGGCGGCGACCGTGATGCCTTCGGCTGCAATGGTCGTCGTGCCTGGCGCGACGGCGGTGACGAGTCCTGTCTGGGACACGGTGGCAACGCTGGGACTGGAGCTCGCATAGGTGATCGAGCGGATCGCGACGGCAGCGTTGGAGGAATCCTTGCCGCTGGCGCTGAGCTGCGCCGTGGTGCCCACCGTGATGGGACTCGTGGGGCCGCTGAGCGTCAGCGCGTAGAGCGAGGCATCCGAGGCCAGGATGGTGAGCGTGCCGACGACGCCATCCACCGTGGCGGAGATGACGGCGGTGCCAGGCGCGATGGACCGCACGGCGCCATCGGTGGCACCGACGGTGATCGCGGTGGGGTTGCTGGAGACGTACGCGGCTGTCCTGCCCGTGACGACGACACCGGCGGACGTGGTGGCGGTGGCGACGACAACGTCGCTCCGGCCCACGAGGGGGCTCGCCGGGCCGGCGACGCGTACGCCGGCGACGACGATGGGGGGGGGGGGGGGCGGGACGACGTGCGTCGTGTCGATAGGTGTGACTGGCGTATCGCCGCCGCAGGCGACGAAGAGCGCGATGCTGGCGACGGACGCGAACAGCGAACGACGACGATGTGTCATGTGTAATATGCCCGGTAGGGCCGGCGTTACGCCGGCAGGGGAGGGACGGGACAAGCGGCGCGGCGTCGCGTCTCTAAACGTCCGTAATAGCGCTGGATAATACAAGTCAGCGTAGCCGAACCCCATTGCGGTGTGCCCGGTCACATCGTTACGACCTCGACCGTGAAGTTGGCGTGCGCGTTACTCGGAGGCGATGCGAACACCAACGCGAAGTCCGTGTTCGCCCACCGGCATCGGACGCACGAAGAAATTGGCATAGTGGCCATCATGCGTGATGCGCAGTACGTGCAGCAACGCGACACCACCGTAGATCAGGGTGATGTCCGTCTTGGTAAGTGACGAGGTGCGCGCCATGAAGTCCACGTCGCTCACCGATGCTGTGCGACCCAGGGTGACGTAGAACAGGGCAGTGGCCACGCCGCTCGCCAGCACGCCGCGCTCGAACCCCGCGCCGCGACCGTGGGGCACGTCGAGGATGGCTTCGTCGATGGCCGCCTGCACGTTGAGCCCCATGCTGGAAAACAGGAACTGCTTGCGCGGCTCGCGGACCACGTTGAACCCGGAGTAGACGGTCGGGCGGCCCTTGCTGAAGCCGAAGGTGGGATGTCCACCCAGCACGAGCGAGGCCACCATGTGGGCCGATTCGTGGGCCAGCAGGCTGCCGGCGAACCCCGCCGCGACGTCGCGCCAGTAGTGCGATGGGTGCCGCGCCGACG
>JACMOE010000252.1 GCA_014378185.1 Gemmatimonadaceae bacterium
AGCTGCATGGCGACCTCGGGACGGCCGGCGGCAAGCTCGTAATGCGCCCGTTCGCCGGCGAGCAATGGCCACGGACGACCCACCCCCGTGCCATCGAAGGGCGCACCGTCCTCCTTTTCGCCGTAGCCATCGCGATTGTACCGGTACCAGGCCGGCCCGGTTGCCGTGTGCGTGCGAAGGGTTTCGTCGATGACCCTCACGGTGTTCACGATGCGCGGATCGTTCGGGTCGCGAAGGCCGAAGCGCACCAGCGCCAGCGCATCCGGACTGACGATCTCCGCATACCGGGCCCATGCCTGGGCGCCGTCGCGGTTCTTGATGGAAATGACGCCCCCGGATCGGGGTGCCGTGTCCGCGACATCATCCGGGGCAACCCTCACGTAATAACCGTCGACGCCCACCCTTCGCGACAGCTCCGTATCGCGGACGTACGTCCACTCCTCGATGCGCGCATTCCAGGCATCAGCCGTCTCGCGCAGCACGGCGCCCAATGCCGGCACCCCGTGACGATCGGCGAAGCCCGCGGCCACCAGCATCGCAGCGACTTCTACCGCCAGCGTGAAGACGGAGTAGCCGCCATTCTCCTCCCATCGATCCTGCCCCGTCACGGGACCATGCCGCAGCAGAAAGCCCGCAGCGCTGCGAATCATCGGGTACGGATCCAGATCCTCCAGCTTGCCCTCGCGCCGGAGCATCTCGGCAAACAGGATCGGGAATGCAATCTCGTCCATCTGGAGACCGTTCCAGTACGGCGTGCCATCGAGCCAGAGGTTCTGCGCCCAGCGACCATCTGCTTCCTGCGTGCTCATGAGATATCGCAGCGTGCGCCTGGCCAATACGTTATGCCCCAGGGCTATCAGGGCACCCGCGCTGTTCACCAGGTCGCGAGGCCACACGAGATGATATCCGCCGAGCTCGTGGTCGCCCTTCGTGTTGCCCCACGGAATCGAGAGGCTGGCGATGATCGCGCCGGATGCGCACTTGTCCTCGTGAATCGCGAGAATGGCTGCGCTCATGCGGTAAAGGTCCACCACACTGTCCGGCAGGTGCACCGGCGTCCTCGTGCGTCGCTCGCCTTTCGTACGCTTCGCCTCGGGCGCGTGCGCGTGCGTGCTACCGTGCGCATGCGCCGCGAGGTCGCGCGCAGCGGACTGGCGCGAATGCTCCGGCGTCGTCATGCCATCGCCTTCAGGACGCGGTCCTATGGTATGCTCGTGAAATCGGACCCACTCGCGAATGTACGACGCCTGCACCCGCTCGAACGACGAAGCCAACGACATGCGGCCGCGCTGCGCGGCCTCCGCGGGACCAAGGCCAAAGGCGAGCACGAGGACGAATTCCGCGACGGCCTCTCCCATGCGCGGGCAGGCTGCCAGGTTGACTTCGCCCGTAAGGGCGATGTTGCCGTTGCGCACATCGTTGCACGGGTCGGACAGGTAGCCGTCAGCCTTCACCTGGCGCCATCCGTCGTTCACGCCCACGTATCCGCAGCTCATCGCGCTCCACCCCGCGTCACACGCGAGCGCAAGCGCGACCTGCTCGCGCCGAGCAAACAGCATGGGAACACCCTTGTACTGCTCTGCCCAGCCGTCGTTGCCGTAACCCTGGTTACACACGTGCGGCGCCAGCAGGACAAAGACGCGATAGTCCTCCACCCGGCCCTGAAGCGCACGAAATCGGATGCGCTGGATGAGGACGTCGCGCTCCGGATCCGTGATCACCGTCTTCTCGATTTCGTAACGTCCGTGCACGCAACGGTTGACGAGCCGAAACCCAGGCACGCCCGGCGCGATGAGGTGGACTTCACTCGTCGTATCGCGCTTCTCCTCGGAAAAGAACCCGCCGTCGGCCGAGACCAGCAAACCGAGATCGCGCGTATTGGCCTGGTCGACGCGCGGATAGTAGACCTCGTCCACGATGCCATGCGAAATGGTGAACCACACATGGCTGCGCCCGTCCAGCGCGGTGCCAACTCCCGACTTGGCGCTCGAGGTCCAGCGTGGCTCGACCCCAGGTCCGGTAGCGGGATAGCGGGCCGGAGCGCGAGATTCTTCGGTCACGTGAGGCGTGCCCGCTTCTGCCATAAACGGTAGCCACCTCGGAACGCGTGCAGGTTGCTCCCGCGACGCGCCTCCCCTGGCAGCTCGTCCAGCAGCCGGACATTGCCCCCGCCAAGCACCACATAGTCCGATGTCAGTGCGGCAAGAAACATCGCAACCACCAGCGCAACGTGATGGCTCCACTTCTTCACGCCGAGACGCTTGAGGCCACGATCGCCCAGGTAATCCTCGAAACTGCGGCCCTTCCGATACGGCAGGTGGGCTGTCTCGAGCGGGATAGCCACCCCATCCCTCACCATCGTCATCCCCAGGCCCGTGCCCAGTCCCATGAACAACATGCGGCCACCATCATAGCTTCCAAGCGCCTGCATCGCGGCATCGTTCACGATCTTGACTGGGCGGTGAAAGGCTGCCGCGAAGTCGAACCCCACCCAACCGTGCGACAGGTTGACCGGCTCGGCCACAGGCTTGTTGTCCACCACTGGACCAGGAAAGCCAATTGAAATGGCCTCGTACGTCCATTCAGTCGTCGCACTGAGCACCTCCGCCACCATGAGCTGAGGAGTGAGGCTGGGTCCTGAGGGAAGTCGCAGAGGAGTCCTCTTGCCCGTGGCAAGAAGCTTCACGTGCGAACCGCCGATATCGATCACGAGAATTTTCACGAACGGGTGGCTTGAATGGTACCGAGCTTGATTCGTCTGGCTTCATTTGCATGCGCCGGACCGCGCGCGCAAGGCGGTCGCCGAAAAGAACCCGGTGACATTTGCGCGACTCCGGGCGCTCGAGCAAGTTGCGCGCTCCCCCGCCGCCATCCGGATTCCAGCCATTGTTGCTCCCATGCCTGACAACCACTCCCCAGCCCTCTCCCCGCCCGAATGGACCGGGGTACTCGGACAGCAGGATGGACTGGCCCACCTGCGAGAACAGTTCGGCACGCTGCCATTCTCGACGCACGCCATTGCTGCGCTTCTATTGTATGAGCAGCCGTTCGGCTTCACGCAGCAGGACGTGACCGACGAGGCGGAGGTCAGCGAATATTGCTCGGTGATGTCGGCCCAGAACCGCGCCTCCGGCGACCCTGCCACCGCGTCGAAGTTCGAATTGCTCGGCGGCCGGCATCGGGAGCGCGC
>JACMOE010000253.1 GCA_014378185.1 Gemmatimonadaceae bacterium
GCTCCATAACGCCAATCTTAGAAGAATCCTTTATGCAGCTCATATCCCCGAGGAACTAATCCCGCTGACCCTTAACTGTCTTCCGTTCTGCTCGTTTGAACAGCAGGATGCCTCCGACCGCGAGAATGATCGCTATGGGCACCCAACCAAAGAGAAGATACTGCGGGAGAATCTCAAAGAATGACTCGTTTGATGCGGACGACTTTATCCAGGTGCCAAGTATGCCGCCCACAAGCGATGCGGGCTGCATAAAGGCAAACAACTTCAGAATTTCATTGGGATCGTTAAGTCGTTCAAGAGGCGTCATGTGTTTTCTAGCCATGGTGATATCCAAATCCCGCCATTAACCACAAGATTTATTGTAATCCAGCCCCGCGCCTACAGCGCCTCCAGCGCCAAGAACAACGCTGGGCGTCCGTGCTGCGTTCCGAACTCACACGAGCTCGTGCGAATGACCTTGGTTGGCGGGTAGTGACCCTAGGCGAAGCTCTTCCGCCTCTTCGACGCAAAAAGTGACCCCACAGGACCGCATCAGTAGGCTTGTCGACATGGATGTGTTCGGGTGGATTGCGACCGCCGTGGGGACTGTGCTCTTCATCGCGTCCTTGATCCGCACCATTCGCGCCAACTCCGGCACCAGGGGTCCTGACACGGACGCGTTAGATCGATTTAATCTGGCGCAACTCAGAGCCGTTCTTTGATGGCGTATCGCAGGATTAGGTCGGTGCCCGGATAGCGGGTTTGCGTTTCGGTGAGGCTCGCGCAGAGCTCGCTGACGGCGATGGTTTCGCGTTGGGTGGGCATCGGGTCCAGCGTGATGGTCAAAATGCCGGGCTGGGTGGGATCGATGTCGCCGGACTGCTTGAGGATTTGCCGCACGAGGTTGTGGGCTTCGCGGTCGGCGCGGCGGAAACCGGTGTTGGTGCGGATCTCCCGGGCGAGGGTGACAGTGGTGTTGAAGGCGGCCATCCGGATGATGTGCGTGAAGCGTTTCATCTCCATGTCCAGACCCCTGGGCACGAGAATCCCCTTCTACCGGAATCCTCCGATCATCCCGGCTGGCTCCATCGCGATGCAGAGCATCGGCGGCGGACTCCTCGTCTTCGGCGCGGCCGCGCTCACCGGAGTACTCGGCACATGGAGCATGGTCGTTGTCGTTGGTGTTCTTCTCGCCACACTGACCGTGATCACGATTCACAACCGTCGCCTGACTTTCCAGCGAACCACTGACGGCAACGGATCGCGTGTCTGGGTGACGCTCGGCGACCCGGTTTCGAAATGGTGAGTCGTCCCAGTGAGGGTTCGGTTTGTGGGCGCGAGGTGTTGCGGTCTGGCCGAGCAGTCTGGAATCAGGACTGCGGTATCACGAAGTGCGCAACGACGGTCAAGACCAGGATGATCGGAACGGCAAACACTGTCCGTCGCGACTGTCCTCCCAGCCACCGGTTTGATCTGGGCCGGAGCAGCAGCCCAACCAATACGGTCGCCAGCAGCGCGAACAGGATGCCTGCGCTGATCAGCGACGCACGGACGGGCAACAACTGTGGCGGGCACACCGCCGGAAGACTGGCCGCGCAAGCCCAGCTGGGAAGGACCGGCTGCGCCATCCAGAGTACGAGTAATCCCAGGAGTACGGTCCCCACTGCGACGGCGGGGGAGCGCGTGGCGCCGACGGTCTGGATGGGCATAGAGCCAGACTATCGATCAAGCACTACTGCGGCGCAACGGCTGCGGCGCTTGATTCTTCACGATAGCGTGAATCAGTCCCATAGGGCGTTCCGCTTGCGAGAAACCGCTCGACGTTGCCACGCGATTCATTTTCGAAGTGTCTCGCAACCGAATTGCCTCGCAACCCCTGGGTTGGAAGACGCCTGACGCGATCAATGGTGGTCGCTCAACGGGCGTTCGCCCCGTCGATCGCGGCTGTCGTGTCCGCACGTCGCTCCATCTGCCTCCAGGAACCACCCGTAAGCGGGCTCAGGGTGACGAATGTGTAAACGACTGCGATGATGCCGAAAGCTAGCGGCAGACCGATCGTGTCGGCGGCAATGCCCCCGAGCAGAGCGCCGAACGGCACACCGGCCCAGGCGCCGGCATTGATGAGGCCGAAGACTCGGCCGCGCATGTGTTCGGGGACGCGTTCGAGCTCAACTGTCCCGAGGATTGGATTGATCGCCCCCGCTGCGAGGCCGGAGATCGCGGTCATTGCGACGAGGACTGGTAGGGGTGCACCGACGGCGAAGGCGGCGCTGGATGGGCCGCCAGCCAGAGCGAAGCACACGGCAAAAGTGACGCGCCGGGGAACACGATGGGCGACGAAGCCGAAGGCAATATTACCGACCAGCGCGCAGCCGCCCATAACTGCGACGAGTAGGCCCAGTGCGGCCGCGCCGCCTAACCGATCGTTGGCGTAAAGAGGCATCAGCGTCGACCCGCGGGCGGCATCGAGGAGATTGGTGAAGAGCACGAGCCCGACGATCAGTCTCATCAACGGGTCACGGATGACAAATCGAAATCCCTCGGCGAGGTCCGACCAATAGGTCGATTGGGTCGGGTCGACGTCGTCGTCGTTTTCAGGCCGGCCGAGCGAGGCAGGCACGACGGCCACGAATGCCCACGTCAGCAGAGCCGAGACGGCGAACGTCGCCGCATTGACGAAGAGGGCAGCCATCGGTCCCACTGATGCCACAAGCAGTCCAGCGATCGAGGCGCCGATCAGCTTGGCGAACCGTTCCGAACCGTCGAGTAGGCCAACACTCTGCTCGAGTCGCACACCCGCGCGACCCGTCAGATTGGGCAGCATAACGCGTCGTGCGGTCTGTCCAGGAGTGTCGAGCAGTCCGCCTGCGAATACCAGGAGGAGAAGCGCCCAAAACGGCAGTCCGACAGTCAGCGCCAGTACCGGAATGGCCAGAACCGCCGCTCCGCTGACAAGGTCTGCGACGATTGCTGCCCGGCGAGGACCGACCC
>JACMOE010000254.1 GCA_014378185.1 Gemmatimonadaceae bacterium
CCCCTATATTGCTCGCGTTGCGGGGCACGCCTGACGTCCCCGATCCCGTCCCTCGCCCCCAGCCACGCATGGCAACCGTCAACGTCGGCACCATCGATGTCTATCTCGTGGACAAGCGGGCCGAGGGGTGGCGTGTGCTCACGCTGCAACGTGCGCTGGACACCCGCTGTCCAGGTGCATGGGAAACCGTGCACGGCCGCATCGAGGCCGGTGAGGAGCCCGAGGACGCCGCGCTGCGTGAGGTGCTGGAGGAGACCGGGTTGTCGGTCCAGCGGCTCTACAATGTCACGGTGCAGCCATTCTACCTGCATACGCTGCACACCGTGGAGCTTGCTGTCGTTTTCGCGGCGTTCGTCGACGCGACGGACCCAGTCGCTCTTGGCAGCGAACACACACGGTACGAGTGGCTCGACGCGACGGCGGCGGCGGAGCGATTCTTCTGGCCGCGGGAGCGGGTCGCGTTGCAGGAAGTGCTGCACCTGTTCCGGAGCGGCGACGGCGGGGAGGCGGAGGATGTGCTTCGGGTGAGGTAGGTGTGCGCTTGCATGACTCCATCTAGCGCCGGGGCGCCGGTCGTCGCACTCTAGGAGCAGTCCCCGTCCCCTTCCCCAGTCCCGACCATGCAACGTCCCCGCCTGCTGTCCGCCGCGATGCTGTTCACGCTTGTCGTTTTCACTGCGCGCCTCGTCGCCGCGCAGGGCGTCACGCGCCCAATGACCTGGCTCGACGTACAGAACATGCGGCAAATCGGCGCACCGGCGCCGAGTCCGGATGGCCGATGGGTGCTCTACACGATGAGCGTTCCGGACTGGAAGGAAGCGCGGCGCCAGAGCGACATCTACCTCGTATCCACGCAGCAGGGCGTGTCGAGCACCAAGCGGTTGACGTACACCGCGGAGAAGAGCGAGACCAACCCGGCCTGGACGCGCGATGGTCAGTACTTCGCGTTTCTTTCGGATCGTGATGGAGTTCCCGCGAATACCGCGGCGGTCGCCCGCGCGAACACCTTGCCCGCCACCGGACCGGGCGCGCCGTACTATCCCGCGGCGACGGGGACTGCGGGCGGCGGGGCGGCGTTCCAACTGTACTTGATGCGTCCGGACGGCGGCGAAGCGAGGAAGTTCACCGACGCGAAGGATGGCGTGTCCACGTTCGCGTTCACCAGGGACGGACAGTGGCTCGTCTATCGTTCGGGCCAGCCGACGCAGGAGCAACTCTACGCTGTCCCGGTGTCAGCGCTGATCGCGGGCGACTCGCTCCATCCCGTGCAACTCACGCGACAGTCTGCCGGTGTGGGTCTGTGGCGCCTGTCTCCCGATTCCAGGCGGATCTACTTCGCCACCGCGGACACCGCCGATCCGGACGCTCGGCTTCGCCTGGAGAAGCGCTTCGATGTGCGGGTGCGCAACATGGACGTGCCGGTGTCGAGTCTCTGGGCGCTCGACCTCGACAGCAAGCGCACGACGCGTCTCACGCGCGATACCACCATCAGCGTGGGCGACTTCACCATCTCTCCCGACGGCAAGTGGATCGGGTATCACGGTATCTCGGCCAATCGCTACGACCGCAACATCCTGGAGCAGATGGGCAACGCCGATCTCTATCTGCTGGAGGTCGCTACCGGTCAAATCGAGCGGCTGACGAACAACAAGGAGATCGCCGAGAGCGAGGTGAGCTTCTCGCCCGACAGCCGACGGATTGCGTTCTCCGCACCTGATGATTTCATCATGCGGCACAACATGCGCGACTATGTGCGCGACGTCGGCGCGCGGGGCGGTGAATTCAGGAAGCTGGGCGGCGGATTCGACGGTGCGGTCACGATCGCGTTCTGGTCGAAGGACGGCAGCACGATCTACTTTAATGAAGGCATCAAGGCAACTGAACAGCTCCTTGCGCTCGACGTCGCCTCGAACACGATCCGCCACCTCACGGCCGAGAAGGCGAGTCTCCGCGCCGCGCAGGATGAGGAAACCGATCGCGTCTTCATTACCCGCAGCGACCCGCGTACCCCGCCAGCGATTTATACGGTGAATTCCGTGCGAGAGGTGGAAACGCCGAGTGCATGGGTGAAGCTCACGGACGCCAATCCGTGGACGCGCAATCTCGCGCTCGGCGAGGAAGAGGAGATCACGTGGAAGGGGATGGACGGCACCCCGGTAGGAGGCGTGCTCGTGAAGCCTGTGGGCTATCAACCGGGCAAGAGGTACCCGCTCATCGTGGCGATTCACGGCGGCCCGCAGGCGGCCGACGTGCTCAGCTTCAATGGCGGATACGGTTCGCAGGTCTATGCGGGCGCCGGCTACGCCGTGCTGATGCCCAACTATCGCAACTCGACGAATTACGGGCAGAAGTTCGAGATCGAGAGTCAGGGCGACTACTTCACGAAGGGCTATCAGGACATCATGGCGGGAGTGGATCACCTGATTGCTGACGGGATCGTGGACAGTACGCAGATGGGCGTGTTGGGGTGGAGTGCGGGAGGCCACTGGTCGAACTGGATTCTCACGCACACGAACCGCTTCAAGGCGATCTCCACGGGAGCGGGCGTCTACAACTGGATCTCCATGTATGGCGAGAGCGATACCCAGCGCGGACGACAGTGGTATCTGGGCGACAAGATGTACTGGGACGACATGGAGCACTGGTGGAAGCAGTCGCCGGCGGCGTACATCAAGAATGCCCGGACGCCGACGATGATCCACGTGGTGGACAACGACCCGCGCGTACCTCGTCCGGAGAGCGAGGGCCTGCACATGGCGCTCAAGCGACTCGGCGTACCGACGGAGCTCTACGTCTATCCTGGTGCGACGCACGGCATTCCCGATCCGCGCAACCAGCTTCTCAAATCCACGGCGGAAATGGCGTGGATGGACTACTGGGTGCGGCATTCGGGGCACAAGTTCGCCTGGCGCGATGTGCTCACGACGGTGGAAGATCCCAAGGCGCCCACGTCGACGGCAACGCCGTAGACACGGTCTCGCGAGACAGCCTACGGCTACGGCGTGACAGTGACCTGTACCGAATCCCGATATGCAATTCGCGCATCGGTCACCTCACCGACAATGAACGAGCTCCAAGAGGCGCGCCCGCTAACGGTCGAACCCAGAGTGCTCGCGATTGCCGCATTGCAAGGCTGCCCCTTACGGGCTGCGGATGCCAGGTAACAATCCCAATCCTCAGCATGCCAGGACGATTACAGCGAGGGATAATGCGCCACGGTCAACGGTCGCCGGGCTTCACGAGGCGAAGATCGCGGTCATAGGTATCGGTCACCGCCACGTACCCACCCCCGGGGTTGACGGAGTATCGGAGCGTCAGCCGAGTGCTCGTGAGCTCTACCGAGGGATCGGTCGGCGGTCCCTCGATGGACATTCCCTGCGGTCCGGCGTGGAAAAAGCTTCCGCTCAGGAAATCCCAGCTTCGAAGTGAGTCCTCCGTGAACCGGAGTATGGTGTTCTTGAGAACGTAGCGTCCATACTCGTGCGTGATACTTCCCACGGAATCGAGTGGCAGCGCCGCATAGATTCCGCGGGAGGCGCCGGTGACGACGTAGTGCCCATCAACCGTGAACGCGAGCGTCCGCACGTAATTGCCGGCGGGGCTCAGCGGCTCCGGCGACCGAAGCCACCGCCCGGCAATTGCTTGTGACGACGGTGAAAGCAGGTCCGCGCGACACGCGATACCAGCACCCACCAGGAGTATTGCGGTCAGCAACCGATTGAATGGCACGGACAGGCTCCAGGGTGCGGGCAGCGAGCCAAACCTCTGCGTTGGCGCCGAGGTCACATCCCCCACCTGGCTGGCTCGACAGGCGGACCATCCGCGCCTATGCTGGGTAATCAGGTCAGGTACCTGCGCCTCCCCTTCTGCCCGAGTATGACGTCGCCTGTCTCAGCACGAATCAGTGGTCGCATTGGATGGCTACTGGCCACCATCGCCCTGGCCGTCGGCTCCGCGTCCGCACAGCAGCCGGAACAACCGGTCCGAGCTGGGCC
>JACMOE010000255.1 GCA_014378185.1 Gemmatimonadaceae bacterium
GTTGCCGGGAACAGTGGCTGGCTCGGTGTTCGTGGAAACGATTTTCGCGTGGCCCGGCATGGGCCGGCTGATGGTGGGCGCGATCGTCGCTCGCGACTACCCAGTGGTGATGGGGTGTGCGGCGACCTTCGCCGCTCTGGTCATCGCGGCGAATCTCCTGGCGGAGGCGCTGCTTCCCTGGGCCGATCCGCGCGTGCGCGAATGATCCGTGCTCGGCTCGCGACGACGGGCCGCGCCGAGCGTGTCGCACTCGCGCTGCTCGTGGCGCTGACGGTTGCGGTCATCGTGGTGCCAGCGCTTGCGTCGCGCGATCCCCTGCGCATCGACGACGTGCTGGCGCGCCGGCTCGTGCCGCCCCTGTCGATGGACGTGCATGGCACGTGGCACGTGCTCGGGACGGATCGGTTTGGACGAGACCTGTTCGTGCGCATGATGCTCGCGGGCCGGTTGTCGATGGTGGTCGGTATTGCCGGCTCCGTGTTCGCGGCGCTGCTTGGAACGCTGTTGGGCGCGGCGGCGGGTTGGCAGGGTGGCGTCGTGGACCGGGTCGTGACAGGCGTTGCCGACGTGCTGCTCGCCTTGCCTCGGCTGATACTCCTGCTCGTGGGCGCGGCGCTGTGGCCGCCGGGCCTGGTGACGATCGTGGTGGTGCTCGTGGCAACGGGCTGGATGGGAATCGCGCGGCTGGTGCGCACGGAGGTTATCTCGGTCAGGCACCGGCCATTCGTACCAGCCGCGGAAGCGCTGGGCGCCACGTCGCGGAGGGTACTGTTTCGGCACGTGCTGCCCAATGCCATCGGGCCCGCCATCGTTGCCACGACGCTCGGCGTGGGCAATGCGATCCTGCTGGAGAGCGGGCTGTCGTTCCTGGGGCTGGGCATCCAGCCACCGGCGCCGAGTTGGGGCAACATGATTGCGGGCGGGCGTGACCTGCTCGTGGTGGCGCCGTGGGTGGCACTCGCGCCGGGGCTGGCACTGGTGCTCACGGTGTTGGCCACTACGCTGCTGGGCGATGCGTTGAGGGATCGGCTCGCCGGGGAGCGATCGAGGCGCATGCGATGAGCGCAACCGAGATGGCGCTCGATTATGGCGTTCCAAGCACGAGGCGCAATTTCTTCACGGAATCATCTTCATCCACGCGCACCTTGCTTGCCACACCGGACGGAGCGGAGCGTCCGGCAGAAACGAGCACGGTTGTGTTTCGAGACACGCCGCAGATACGGAAGCGACCTGCATCGTCAGTGCTGACTTGCTTTCGCTGCGTGCTGAATGTGTAGCCACCCCGGAGCCGCGCGAAACGGGATTGCCACACTGCGACCACTGCGGCGTGCGGCACTGGCGTACCGCTTACCGAATCTGTAACGACTCCGGAGAGAACGGCCTCTTCGGCGGGGACGAAGTCAACACCACACGCGCTGAGGAAAACGCTGCCGCGCGACGGCGCGCGGATCGTCGCCAGCGTCGGCGCGCCCTCGTCCACCACCACGCTAGCACGGTATCGTCCGAGACCGAGAGAATCGAGAAGCGGCAACTGAAACGAAATGACATACGTTCCAGGAACCAAGCCGGAAATGGTCGCCGTCCCAGCGCTGTCCGTCTTGATGAGCCGCTCCGTTCCCTCCACCGTGCCTGGAATCATTCTCAGGGGGAAGTTTGCGGCTGAATCGACGAGACGCATGGTCAGCACGGCGAGCTTCCGGGACCAGATGATTCGCCCGCCCCGCGCGACGTCGAGCACCTCGCCTCCAACCGCTTGAATGGCGGCGAGCACGTTGACGCGACGTGCCTGCAGGCGCACGGCCCCGCCCATCGCACCTGCGTCGGCCAGCGTGCTTCCCTCGCGCACTCGAAGCACTGGCATGCGAATTTGCCAACGGCCCACCATCCACGCTCCGTCAGGAAGCCGAAGAAAATCCATCTCGCCTCCCGCGTGCGCCTCCTCAGCGACGGCAGGCAGATTGGTGTATCGGAACTCGAGCGCACGCAGTTCGGCACCGCGCCGCGCGACCCAGAACGTGCCCTGAATGTCCGAAGCATCTTCGTGCGACTCCACCGGGGAGAATTCCACTCCGGGTTGTTCCTCTGCATCCTGGGTGCGGGCGACGAGGCGCAGGCAGTGCGAATCGGCGAAGCGCTCGGAGAGGAGCACGGCCGCATCGGGCGCAGAGTACGTTGTGCCGGTTTCGTCGCGCCGGACAAATCCTCGAGCGAACAGCGTTTCGGCAGGTACACTAACGAAGGGCTGGCTGGTCTCGCCGTGCTCTTCGTGCTGCTCTTCCCGCTGCACCGCGAGGTTGCGTGCGTCGAGCCACCGCTCGTACCGCCGCAGGTGGACCATTGGACGCGTCGTCTGCGTCAGCAGCGCGGCCGTGAGGGCTTTACGTGCTTCTTCCCACACGACGAAGGCGGCTTGCGTGGAATCCGGCCGAATCAGACACTGCCGCGCAGCGCTGACATGAAGGGCCTCCAGACTGACGGGCTGTCCGGTGATGGCAACCTCCTGCGTGAGAGTCTCGCCCGCGCGCAACACAAACGGGCCAATCAGTGAGGGCGCATAGCCGATGCGAAGAATCCGCAGCTGGTACTGGCCGAATGCAGGTGCTACGAGGCGGTACTCCCCTTGCTCCCGCGAAAGTGCGCGCGCCACAGACCGGTTGAGTGAGTCGATGAGCGTCACGATGGCTCCAGACACTCTCGCCGCTCCTCCGCGTTCGACCACCGTGCCCTGTACGATTTGCGCGCGCGCGCTGCCCGACGGCACGAGTACGCATGCCGAGACAACAACGACGCAACGCACCGTTCGCGCGCGAACGCGTCGCTGCCA
>JACMOE010000256.1 GCA_014378185.1 Gemmatimonadaceae bacterium
AGCGTCTGCTTGCCGCCATCCGTCGCGAAGGGGAGGCCGACGCGCGTGTCGTGCTCGAACGACAGGCCCAGCGTGGACCGGTCGCAGCTGATGATGCTGCAATTGATCGTGCTCACCAGACCCGAATTGCCGTAGTTCACCCGCTCGGCTCCATACGAAGCAAACAGTCGGGAGAAGCGGGATCCCATCAGGGGAAAGCCGATCTGCAACTGGCCGCCGACTCGCGTCTGCTGTCCCACGTCCTGTACGTAGTAACGCGTCTGCGAGTGGTACGCCGTGACGGTGCCGGAGTACTGCGACTCCCGGATGAACGGGTCCGTGTACGTCAGGCTGAAGTCGTTGATGTACTGCCCGAACTGCCAGTTGAGCGACCCCTTCTTGCAGAGGCCGAACAGGTTGGGCTGGTCGAATCCGATGAAGCCGCCCACGCCGGCACCCTGGCCCACGGACGCGCCGAAGTTCACGTTGCCGGTGCGCTTTTCCTTCACGTGGAAGATGACATCGAGGTCACCCTGCTCGTTGGCGCGCTTCGTGTCCGGCGGAGCGATGGGCGTTTCGAAAAAGCCCAGGTTGCCGATACTCTGGTAGCTGCGAATCAGTGCGTCGCGCCGGAAGATGTCGCCCGGCACCACGAAGATCTGGTTCCTGATGCACGATTCATTCGTGACGTCGTTGCCCAGGATGTCCACGCGATTCACGATGGCGGGCGCGCCTTCGTCCACTTCCCACCGCAGGTTCACCGTGGGCACCGAATCCGTCCCCACCCGGCGCCGATCGACGATGGGTCGCACGCTGGCGTAGATGTAGCCCTCGTTCGCATAGGCCTCACCCACCCGCCGCGTGGCGTCGTCCCACCGGGCCTGATCGAAATAGCCGGCCGCATCGCTGCTGCGACCCACGCGCAGCACGCCCTTCACGGCACCCGTGATGGTCTTGGGTTGCACGCCAAAGGGATAGAAGCGCTGCAGGTCTTCGCTGGAAAACCGCCGGCTGCCCGTGACCTCGAAGGTCCCGACGCGGTACCGCGGACCCTCCCTCATCACGAGATCCACGAGCGCCTTGCCCCGCGCGCGGTCTACCGTGACCGTATCCTTGAGCACCTGCGCGTCGAGATACCCCTTCGACGAATAGAGCGCTGGAATGCGCTCGCCCACGTCCCCCGCGAACTTGTCTGCATCGAGCTCGCCCTTCTTGAACCAGAGGAAGCCCTCGGGCTTGGTCTCCATCGCCCCCACCACATCCTGCCCCGACACACCCACATTGCCGGTCACATTCACGCCGGACACGGCCAGGCGCCTCCCCTCATCCACTCGAAAGAGGAGCTTCACTTCACCATTCACCAGCGTGGTTTCCGGCTTCACTTCGGCCACGAAGTAGCCTTCTGCCTGGTAGAGCGAGTCGATGCGCTGCACCGCGCGTGCAACCTGCGCGGGATCGAGCGGCTTCCCCACCAGCAGATCGACCCGGCCGCGCACGTCGTTGCGCGACACACGGTCGGTTCCCGCGACGTCCACGCCGCTGAGCAGCGGCCGCTCGCGCAGGTCGAAGATGAGGCTCGCACGCTTCTGGTCGGCGGTGAGATCGCAACTGGCGATCACGTCGTCGAACTGGCCCGTGGCGTACAGCGCCTTGATGGCACGGTCGAGCGCACGGTAGTTGACGGGGCCGGGCACGAGCCCGGCGTCCGCGCGCACCTTGACGTCCGTGACGCGAGTCGCGCCTCGGAAAACGATGGTATCGGGAGTCGCACATCGCCCACCTGCTATGGCTGGGTCCTGCGCACGCGCCGTCGCCCCCATGAGCAGCAGGGCGACGGCGGAAGAAAGCAAACGTCGCATCTTGTAATATACACAGGAAAAGGCCGGCAGGGTCCCCATGATTGGACCCTGCCGGCCTGCCTGCGGTTGCCTGCCCGCGAAACTATGCCTTGGTCGCGCTCGACAGCACCTTGAAGTCGAGCCGTGTGCCGTCGGCAGCGGCGTCCACTTCAATCTCGTCGCCTCGCGTGAACTCCCCCAGGAGGATCTTGTCCGAGAGCGGATCCTCGATGTACTTCTGGATCGACCGCTTCAACGGACGAGCACCATACGCCTCGTCATACCCGTGCGTCACCAGCAGCGCGGTTGCCGCGTCCGTGAGCCGGATGGTGAGGTCGTCCTCCGCCATGCGCTTGCGAACGTCCTTCAGCAGCACGGACACGATCTGCGTGATGTGCTCCCGGCTGAGCGGATGGAAGACGATGACGTCGTCCAGCCGGTTCAGGACCTCCGGGTTGAACACCACCTTCATTTCCTCCTTCACCTTCTCCTGCATCCGCTCGAACGACGTGGTCGCATCGCCGAGGGTGAAGCCGAGCCCCTTGCCCCCCTTGGAGATATCGCGCGCGCCGACATTCGACGTCATGATCACCACCGTGTTCTTGAAGTCAATCACCCGACCGTAGTTGTCGGTGAGATGCCCCTCATCCAGCACCTGGAGCAGGATGTTGAACACGTCCGGATGGGCCTTCTCGATCTCGTCGAGCAGGATCACCGAGTACGGCTTGCGACGGATCGCCTTGGTGAGCGTGCCCGAGTCCTCATACCCCACGTAGCCCGGCGGCGCACCGATGAGCCGCGACACGGAGAACTTCTCCATGTACTCGCTCATGTCCACGCGAATCAGCGCCGAGGCGTCGGCGAACAGGAACTTCGCCAGCGACCGCGCAAGCTCCGTCTTGCCCACCCCTGTCGGACCGCAGAAAATGAACGACCCGATGGGACGGTTGGGATCCTTCAGCCCCGCACGGCTGCGCCGGATCGAGCGACTGATCGCCTTGATCGCCTCGTCCTGCCCGATCACGTTCTGGTGAATCTCCTCTTCCATCCGCAGCAAGCGGCTGGTCTCTGCCTCCTGGAGACGCGTGATCGGGATGCCCGTCCAGCGACTCACGATGAACGCAATCTCCTCCTCGCCAAGCACCGGGCGGTGCGACTGCCGGCGCTGTTCCCATTCCTCCTGGCTTTTGCGGATGTCGCCCTGGATCAGTCGCTCCTTGTCGCGCAGCGATGCGGCACGCTCGAAGTTCTGGTCGCGGACGGCCGCCTCCTTCTCCGTGTTCACCTTCTCCAGCTCGCCCTTGAGCGCAGCCACTTCCGGTGGCGGCGCCTGTGCGGCCAGACGCGCGCGCGCGCCCGCTTCGTCGATGACATCGATCGCCTTGTCCGGCAGGAAGCGATCGGTGATGTAGCGCTCCGACTGCTTGGCCGCGAGCACGAGCGTCGCATCGGGGATCGTCACCTTGTGGTGGTCCTCGTACTTCTTGCGCAGCCCCTTGAGGATTTCCACCGTCTCGTCGATCGAGGGCGGGTCCACGACGACGGTCTGGAACCGCCGCTCCAGCGCGCCGTCCTTTTCGATGTACTTGCGGTACTCATTCAACGTGGAGGCACCGACGCACTGGAGCTCCCCGCGCGCGAGCGCCGGCTTCAGCATGTTGGACGCGTCGATCGCACCCTCGGCGGCACCTGCGCCCACGAGTGTATGCAACTCATCGATGAAGAGGATCACACTCTTGTTCTGTGCGATCTCGTTCATCACGGCCTTGAGCCGCTCCTCGAACTGGCCGCGGTACTTCGTGCCCGCAATCACCGCCGCCATGTCCAGCGACAGCACCCGGTTGTCGCGCAGCGACTCCGGGCACTCGCCGTTCGCGATCAGCTGGGCCAATCCCTCCACGATCGCCGTCTTGCCCACACCGGGCTCACCGATGAGCACGGGATTGTTCTTCTTGCGCCGCGTAAGCACTTCCATCACGCGCTCGATCTCCTTCGCCCGCCCGATCGTGGGATCGAGCTGCCCCTCGGCAGCGAGTTGCGTGAGATCGCGGCAGAAATGGTCGAGCGCCGGGGTCTTCGACTTCTTTTCGCCCTTGGGCACCGCGGGCTGCGGTATGGCGGCCGCCGGGCCGCCCCCCGGTTGCTGGGGCATCTCCGTACCGAGGATGCGCAGCGTCTCGGCGCGCGCGGCCTCGAGATTCACCCCCGCGTCCGTGAGCACCTGCGCAGCAATGCCCTTTTCCTCGCGCAGCAAGCCGAGCAGCAGGTGCTCGGTGCCCACGTACGAATGGCTGAGTTCTCGCGCTTCGCTCATGGCGAGCTCGAGCACCTTTTTCGCGCGCGACGTATACGGAAGGTCGGGGCCCGTGGTCTGAGCCGCCTTGCCCTTCTTGACGGTCTCCTCGATTTTCTGCTGAATCTCGTCCAGCTCGACCGAGAGGTTCTGCAGCACGGTGGCGGCGACGCCCTCCCCCTCGCGGATGAGGCCGAGCAGAATGTGTTCCGTACCCACGTACTCGTGGTGGAGTCGGGCGGCTTCCTCACGCGCCATGGCAAGGACCTTCCGCACCCGCTCAGTAAAGTTGTAGCCGTTCATTCAGTCCCTCGGAGAGACCCAGGTGGACGTGCGCCTAGCCGACCGCCCCCGCTTCATTGTCGAGCGCCTTTCGAACATAGCGCGCCCGCGCCAGGTTCGTTTCGCTCTCCGACAGCGATCGCCCTTCCGCAGCCGACAGATGCGCGGCCTGCGAAAAGATCAGGAGCTTGTTGAGGGTATATACACTGAGGCCACGGATCAGTTTCAATCCCACAGCCAGACGAACGCCGCTCAGGTAGTTCATCGCTTCGTCGAACGTCAGGCTTCGCGCGTATCGCAGCGTACCGTAGGATCGCCAGAGCTTGTCCTCGATAATATAACCGGCATCACGCAGCAGAACACGCCGCGCTTCCTCCTCCCGCTCGATCACGTGACCCACCACGCGGATCAACTGGTCGAGCAGGTCCTCCTCCGACCGGCCAAGGGTCGTCTGGTTCGAGATCTGGAAAAAATTGCCGACGACTTCCGATCCCTCTCCGTACAACCCGCGATAGGTCAGACCCATTTGCTGCAGCCCAGCCAGCACCCGCCCAATCTCCTTCGTCAACACAAGACCCGGCAGATGTATAAGTACCGATGCCCGCATTCCGGTTCCCACATTCGTCGGACAGGCCGTGAGAAAGCCGAACTCCGGGTGGTACGAGAACGGGACCCGCGCACCCAGCTCACGGTCAACCCGGTCGAGCGCCGCATATGCCGCCCGAAGCTCGAATCCCGATTGGAGCGACTGCATGCGGAGGTGATCCTCCTCGTTGATCATGACGCTCAACCCATCGGAGAGGTACACCGCCGCCCCGCTGCGGAGCGGGTGCTGTGATTCCAGACCCGCCAGCTCCCTGCTCACCAGGTGCCGCTCGAACAGCATCGCCCGGTCCGCGGCCGGCAGCTCGTCCACCCGGACCATGAAGCTGTCCGGCATTGCCGGAATGGCCTTCAGCGCCTCCCGCACCTGCGCCAGCACCCGCAACCGCTCGCCATCGCGCGCACGGCCGGAAAACGCATAGCCATCCACATTACGCGCGAGGCGGACGCGGGTGGAGAGCACCACGTCCGAGTGCTGGCCAGAGGCGTCGAGCCAGCGCACCCCACCGTCCGGCAGCAGCGAAAGATCGAGTGTCATTCGAGCACCCGGATCCGGTCACGAAGCTCGGCCGCCGTCTCGAATTGCTCCTGCTCGACCGCGCGGCGAAGCTTGTCTCGCAACTCACCCAGCACCCCCGCCGTACCCACCGCCTCCTCACGAGGCGCGCGGTAGGTACGGCCGATGTGCCGCGGTCCTCCGTGGACCCGCCGCAGCAGCTCACGCATGCTCGGCTCGAAGGTCGTATAGCAGCGCGCACACCCCAGCCGGCCGGTATCGCGAAAATCCTTCATCGTCAGTCCGCAGAAAGGACACTTGCCGGCATCCAGGCTGGCCGGCATGGTCTGCTGCTGCACGGCCTGCAGGAATTCGCCCAGTGGATGCTTCGGCGTGGCGACGGTCGTCTCCACCCCACGTTCCGCGGCGCACTGCTCGCACAGGTGCAGTTGCCGCACGGCATTGTTCTCGATCGTGGTGAGATTCACCACGGCATCCCGCTCATGACAGTTGTCGCAGACCATCAGGCCACGATCTCCGGCAGCGCAATCTGCGCCAGCCGCGAGTCCTCGAGTTGAAGAATTCGGTCCGCGCGACCCGCGAGCGCGCGGTTGTGGGTCACCACGACCATCGCAATCTCGAGCTCCCGCGCCAGTTCCGCGAACAGGTCGTGCAGCCGCTCGCTGTTCATGTGGTCCAGGTTGCCCGAGGGCTCGTCAGCCAGCAGCACGGCCGGTTCGACCGCGAGCGCCCGCGCCACCGCCGTACGCTGCTGCTCGCCGCCGGACATGGCCGACGGCAGGTGCGACATGCGACTCCCCAGGCCGACACGCTCGAGCAGCATGGTGGCGCGACGGCGAGCCGCCACATCGTCCATCCCGCCAATGCGCAGGGGCATCATCACGTTCTCGATCGCCGTGAACTCCCGCAACAGGTGATGAAACTGGAAGACGAACCCCACCGTGCGGTTCCGGAGCGCCGAAATGGTGTCGTCGCTGAGCCCCGCCAGGTCGTGCCCTCCGATACGAACGACACCGGACGTGGGCCGGTCAAGGGCACCCAACAGGTGCAGCAGCGTGCTCTTGCCCGCCCCGCTCGCACCGATGATCGCCACCATCTCGCCCCGGTCCACCTGCATGTCCACGCCGTCGAGCACAGTGATCGTTGCCCCATCGCCGCCGATGTAGGTCTTTGTCAGGTCCTGCACCTCGACGACACTCATTCGCGCATGGCCTCCACCGGCAGCAGGCGCGACGCCTGGATGGCGGGATAGATCGTGGCCAGCGCCGCGATGAGCAGGCTGGCTGCCACCGTCAGGGCAATGTCGCGCGGCGCCCGATCCACCGGCAGGTGGTCGATGAAGTACACCTGTGGATCCAGTTTGATCAGCTTGAACTTGTCCAGCGCCAGCGACGTGACCAATCCGACGGCCAGGCCAAGCGTCGTCCCCACCCCGCCGATCAGCGTGCCTTGCACCAGGAACACCCGCCGGATGGACGCCGCGGGCATGCCCATGGCGCGCAGGATGCCGATCTCCTTCGTCTTGTCCGCCACGACCATCGTCAGGGTTCCCACGATGTTGAATGCGGCCACGAGGATGATGAGGAGCAGGATGAACGTCATGCCAAGCTTCTCCAGGCGTAACGCCTGGAAGAGCGCGTGGTTCTGGGCCTGCCAGTCTTCCGTGCGATACGGATATCCAAGTGTCGTCGCCAGTTTCTCGGCCACGGCCGGCGCCACTTCACGATTCGTGGTCCGCAGTTCCAGCCCGGTCACGTCGTTGCCGACATCCGCGAGCTGCTGCGCCACCGCGAGTGAGACATAGATGTACCCGTTGTCGTATTCGTACATCCCGGTGTCGAACACGCCGGTCACCTCGAGGTGCACCTCCCGCGGCACGAGGGCGCCCGTGACGGGGCTGATCGCCGTGCCGACCGTCGTCAGCGTGATGGAGTCCACGCCGGGGTACACGCCCAACCGGTTGGCCAGCTTGGCGCCGATCACCGCGCCCCGCTGCTTGCCGTCGGTTGTCTGGAATCGGAAGTCGCCTGCCGTGCGGAATGACCGGATCGACGTGACCGGCGGGCCGCCTTCCCCTTCCGGCACGATGCCCATCACGAACGCGCCGTCACTGTACTTGTGTCCCGCGCCGACCAGCGCCTTCGTGAGCACGAACGGCGCGACCGCCACCACGCCCGACTGCCGGCGCACCTTCTCCACCACCGGCTTCCAGTCGCGCAGCACCATGTCCGAGCCGAAGTTCAACACGCGCACGTCCGGGCTGCCGATGAGGATCTTTTCCCGGAGATCGTTCTGGAGGCCGCTCATCACGCCCATGATGACGATGAGCGCACTCACGCCGATCACCACCCCGCCAATGGCGATGACGCTGATGAGCGACAACAGCTTCGACCCGCGGCGGCTGCGCAGGTACCGCCAGGCGATGGAGACCTCGAGACGGTTCATTCGGGCCGCATGGTGGGAAAAAGAATCGCGTCGCGGATGTTCACGGTGTTGGTGAGGTACATGAACAGCCGGTCCAGTCCGATGCCGACGCCACCGGTCGGTGGCATGCCGTACTCCATCGCGCGCAGGTAGTCCTCATCCACGCCGCTTGCCTCGTCGTCACCCGCAGCCTTGAGGCGCGCCTGCGCCTCGAAGCGCTGCCGTTGGTCGATGGGATCATTGAGCTCACTGAAGGCATTGGCGAGCTCGCGCCCCTTCGCGAACAGCTCGAACCGTTCCGTGAGCGCGGGGTTCCCGCGCTTCGGCTTCGCGAGGGGCGACAGCTCCTTCGGATAGTCGATCACGAACGTGGGCTCCACGATCTCGCGCTCCACCAGCGTGCCGAACAACTCGTCCAGCAGCTTGGGGCGGCTCATCGCATCCACCTGCTCCACACCATGCCGCCGCGCTTCGGCACGCAATTCCGCATCGGTGCACGCCATGGCAACGCGACCGAGGGCGGCATTGAGCGAAGGAAGCCACTCGATCCGCGGAAAAGGCGGGTGGAAAACGGGTACCGCATCGCCGATCCCCGGCACGGCGCGCACTGCCTCGGCGGCATGCACGATCAGCAGTTCCACCACCCCCATCATCTCCTGGTAATCGGCGAGCGCCTGGTAGAACTCGAGCATCGTGAATTCCGGGTTGTGCGTCCGGTCGATGCCTTCGTTCCGGAAGTCGTGGCCGATCTCGTACACGCGGTCGAACCCGCCCACGATCAGTCGCTTGAGGTACAACTCGTCCGCGATGCGCAGGAACAGCGGCATGTCGAGCGCGTTGTGATGCGTCGTGAACGGACGCGCCGTCGCACCGCCATACAACGGCTGCAGCACTGGCGTTCCCACTTCGAGATAGTCGCGGCCATCCAGGAAGCCGCGGATGGACGTGACGAGCCGAGAGCGCGCCACGAAGAGGGCGCGCACCTCGGGATGCACGGCGAGATCCGCATACCGCTGCCGGTAG
>JACMOE010000257.1 GCA_014378185.1 Gemmatimonadaceae bacterium
CGACAACGACCTGTACGTGCGCGACTACGACCGGTGCGTCCTCTGTTACAAGTGCGTCGAGGCCTGCGGGATCGACGCGCAGAACACGTTCGCGATCGCGGTCGCGGGACGTGGCTTCGACGCGAGGATCTCCACCGAGTTCGCGGTGCCGCTCGACGAATCCGCGTGCGTGTACTGCGGCAACTGCATTGCCGTGTGTCCCACCGGTGCCCTCATGGCAAAGGACGAGTTCGACATGCGCGCTGCTGGCTCATGGAACGAGCCTGCCCAGACGGTCACGGACACTATCTGTCCCTACTGCGGCGTGGGATGCACACTCACGCTTCACGTGCAGGACGGCGACATTGTGAAGGCCACGTCGCCGTTGGAGAACGCGATCACCCTTGGAAACCTGTGCGTGAAGGGACGGTTCGGGTGGCGATTCGTGCAGAACAGGTCCGGCGTACTCGCGCCGGCTACAGACCTTCTTCGAACTACATGACTTTTCCGTCCGACATCGCCATCGCGCAGGCTGCCCGACCCCGCCCCATCACGGACGTCGCCGCCGACATCGGCCTCACTCCCGACGACATCGACCTCTACGGGAAATACAAGGCGAAAATCTCGCTGGATATTGCCCAGCGGCCCGCCAGGGGAAAGCTGGTCCTCGTCACCGCCATCAGCCCGACACCCGCGGGCGAAGGCAAGAGCACCGTGAGCGTCGGACTCGCGCAGGCAATGCGGCGCATCGGCACCAACGCCGTGCTCTGCATCCGAGAGCCCTCGCTCGGACCGGTGTTCGGCATGAAGGGCGGTGCCGCTGGCGGTGGATACGCGCAGGTCATTCCCATGGAGGACATCAATCTCCACTTCACCGGTGACTTCCACGCCATCTCGAGCGCGCATTCCCTGCTCTCGGCGCTCATGGACAACTCCCTCCAGCATGGCAATCCCACCGGGCTCGATCCCCGTCGCATCACGTGGCCGCGCACCATCGACATGAACGATCGCGCACTGCGTCATGCCACCATCGGACTCGGCGGCGTCGGCGACGGCGTCGTGCGCGAGGAGCGCTGGGTCATCATTCCCGCGAGCGAGGTGATGGCAATCGTCGCGCTGGCATCCGGCCGCGAGGATCTTCAGGAGAGACTGGGCCGCATCATCGTTGGCGCAACGGCTGGCGCGCACAAGCATCCCGTGCGCGCGCGCGACCTCAAGGCCGACGGCGCCATGGCCATGCTGCTGAAGGACGCCATTCGCCCCAACCTCGTCCAGACGCTCGAGGGCGGACCGGCCTTCGTCCACGCCGGTCCATTCGGCAACATCGCACATGGATGCAACTCCCTCGTTGCCACACGATCCGCCCTCGCACTCGGCGACGTCGTCATCACGGAGGCCGGTTTCGGCTCCGACCTCGGCGCGGAGAAGTTCTTCGACATCAAGTGCCGCGTCGGCAACCTGAAGCCCGAGGCGGCGGTGCTCGTTGCCACCGTGCGCTCGCTCAAGATGCAGGGCGGCGCAAACAAGAAGTCGCTGGCCACGGAAGACCTCGATGCCCTCGCCATCGGCCTGCCGCACCTGGCGCATCACGTCACGAGCGTGCAGCAGTTCGGCGTGCCCGTCGTGGTCGCACTGAATCGCATCCTTCACGACACCGACGCCGAGCTCCAGATGGTGGCCGACTACGCGGCGATGCTCGGCGTGAAGGTGGTGCTCACCGAGGTGTGGGAAAAGGGTGGCGCCGGCGGTGTGGAGCTGGCCAGGGAAGTCCTGGCAATCCTCGCTGAGGGAAAGGCGGCGTTTGCGCCGATCTATGCGGTGAACCTGCCCATCCGCGACAAGATCGAGACGATCGTGCGGAAGGTTTATGGAGGCGACGGCGTTGATTATTCGCCCGCTGCGGACCGCGCTATCGAGTATCTCACCAGTGTCGGGCTCGGTGATACGCCTGTCTGCATCGCGAAGACGCAGTACTCGCTCACCGATGACGCAACACGGCTGGGTCGGCCAACCGGCTTCCGCATCCAGATCAACGAAGTGTATGGCTCTGCAGGTGCGGGGTTCGTCGTCGCCAAGGCGGGCGACATCATGACCATGCCCGGGTTGCCCAAGGTGCCGGCTGCCGAGGGAATGTCGCTGGCTCCCAATGGCGAGGTGGTCGGGCTGTCGTGAATGCGGCGGCGTTCGCCTGATACTTGCGAGGGAGTTCAGTGTAGATGTGCACTGAACTCCTTTCGCGGGATGCTTGTCGTGTCAAATCGAATGTTGCGCACGTTGTTCTTCCTGACGCTGTCGGGTTGCGGTGGCACCGCAACCCTGCCGGTTTCCGCTGGCATGGGTCCGCACCCCACGCTCCCCGAGCCGCACGAGTCGCTCATTCCCACGGTCAACGTGGCAAACGCGCGTGGCTGGTCCGGCACGGGTGCACCGGCGGCGGCCAGCGGATTACGCGTGACCGCGCTCGCGCGTGACCTTGCCCACCCACGCTGGCTCTACGTGCTGCCCAACGGCGACGTGCTCGTGGCCGAGACCAACGCGCCCGAGCGGCCGGATGATTCGAAGGGGATCAAGGGATTCTTCTTCCGGTTGTTCCAGAAGAAGGCTGGAGCGGGTGTGCCAAGTGCCAATCGCATCATCCTGTTGCGTGATCGCGATGGGGATGGCATCGCTGAAACGCGCTCCGTCTTCCTCTCCAACCTGTATTCGCCGTTCGGCATGACACTCGTGGGCAATGACCTCTACGTGGCCAACAGCGACGCGGTGGTGCGCTTTCCGTACGTCACCGGCCAGACCGCCATCACTGCCGCCGGCACCACGGTGGTTGCGCTGCCTGCCGGTTCGATCAACCATCACTGGACCAAGAACGTGATCGCGTCGCCTGACGGAGCCAGGCTTTACGTCTCCGTTGGATCCAACAGCAACGTGGCCGAGAATGGTATCGAGGCCGAAAGTGAACGTGCCGCTGTATGGGAGGTCGACGTGAAGACTGGTGCGCATCGCGTGTTCGCTTCGGGCCTGCGGAATCCCGTCGGCATGGCGTGGGAGCCGGAACTCGGCGCGCTGTGGGTGGCTGTCAACGAGCGCGATGAACTGGGGAGCGACATCGTGCCCGATTACATGACGGCGCTGCGCGACGGCGCGTTCTATGGATGGCCGTACAGTTACTATGGCCAGCACGTGGACGATCGCGTCGTGCCGCAGCGTCCCGATATCGTCGCCACGGCCATCGCACCCGACTATGCGCTGGGTCCGCACACTGCGTCACTCGGGCTGGCGTACTCCGCTGGCGATTCGCTGCTGCCCGCGTCGTTTCGGCGGGGCATGTTCGTGGGTCAGCACGGCTCGTGGAATCGGAGTCCGGCGAGCGGCTACAAGGTGATCTTCGTGCCATTCGTGGCCGGTCGTCCCAACGGTGAGCCGGTGGATGTCCTCACCGGGTTTCTTGATCGCGGTGGCGACGCACTTGGCAGGCCGGTTGGCGTAGCCATCGACCGGCGGGGCGCGCTGCTCGTGGCGGACGACGTGGGCAATGCCGTGTGGCGGGTTACGGCAGCGAGCAGGCCCTAGCGATCCTACCGTTCGAACTGCAACAGCATTTAACCACGGAGGACACAGAGGACACGGGGGAAAACAACAATTCCGATCAATCAATTCAAGTAGTTGCTTGGCAGTCCCTGTGATCTCTGTGTCCCCTGTGGTTAATGCTTTTTTGGTTTTCGCTTACTTCACGATCGTTGCGCTGACCAATAGCCCAACGGCGCCGAGCGTCGTTTGCGCCGCATTGAGGCCGAGCCGGAAGTCCTTGTCCGTGTACGTCGCGTAGACGTCCGTGACCTGGTGCCACTGCGGATCCCATCCGGCACCCACTTCCCGTCCGCGTTCATTTTCTCGGAGGCTGATGGCGGGAATGAGGTCCTGGAACGGTGCGCTGTCCGTGTTCGTCATGTGCGGTCCCACTGCAGCGGGATAATCGGTGGCGTACTTCTCGTTCGCCGTCACGAAGAGCCATGCGAGCTTCTGCGACTCCGCCGACATCTTCGACGCTGACTGGAACTCGATGTTGACGTCGGCTTCCGGACGCTGTTCCGGGCTCATGGTTCCATCGGGATGCGGCATGCCGTGGTCGAAGAGCATCATGTCGTGCTGGATCATGCCGAGCCACTTCGGCTCGGGATACTTGCCTGAGCCGGCCGGGCTCTCCTTTCCCTGCATTGCCTCACGCTGATCCACGTACGCGCGGGCGCCGTTGAGGCCCGTCTCCTCGTTGTTCCAGAGTGCGAAGCGGATGGAACGATCCGTCTTCACGTCGGGCATGCTCATGATGCGGGCGATCTCCATCACGAGGGCGGTACCCGAGCCGTCGTCGTTCGCCGCCTCGCCCCAGCCGTGACCGTCCATGTGTGCGCCGATGATGTACATCTCTTCCGGGTGCGTGCATCCGACCTTGGTGCAGTACACTTCCTGACGCTTGCCTGGCGTGGAGGGCTGGGTATTCAGCGCGCGCAGTGCAGGGTCTTTCTGCGCGAGTGAGTCGGTATTCACACCGGTGCGCGTGCGCACGCCGCGAGTCCCGCCGCCGCCCTGCGCGCTGCCCAGTGCCGCAGCCTGCGAGCGCTGCGCCGACCGTACCCGCATTGCGCTGTCTGCCGCGCGCGTTCCTGCCGGCACCGGTGGTTGGAAGTCATACGTCACGCGCTCCACGTTGGCGCAGCCATAGCTCCTGAGCTGCGTCTCGATCCACGTCACCGCGTTGGCGTTGCGATCTGTTCCTTCCCGGCGATCCCCGAATTGCGTGAGTCCCTTGATCGTCGCCTTGTAGCGCGTCAGGTTCAGGCGCGACGCGAGCACGCGCACGGGGTCAGTGAGCGAATCAGTGGGTACACTGTTTGATGCCGTGGCGCTCTGTGCGGAAGCGCAGACCGAGAACGCGACGACGAGGGCGGAGACGGACACTACGGCGTGAGTGGCTCGCATTTTTCCTGCTTTTCGGACGGTGGGAAAAGACGATTCGGGCAACCAGACGACCGCAGCCGAGCGGGATGGATGCTGGATGGAATATGCGGGCGAGTGCTCTGCGGTGCCATAGGTCTGGCATGCAGGTGTAGGAG
>JACMOE010000258.1 GCA_014378185.1 Gemmatimonadaceae bacterium
ATCGAGCAGGCGGAGGTGCGCGAAGGACTCGAGGCGGCCACGTTGCGCCGGTATACGGCGGCCTGATGAGGCCGCGGCCCGCTCGCTGCGCTCGCTCGACGGGGGACGGGCCGCGTCGGCGCTTCGCGCCTCGCTGGACGGCAACGGAGCACCCCGTCCAGCGCGCGCCAGCGAGCGACCCGTCCAGCGCGCGCCAGCGAGCGACCCGTCCAGCGAGCGCCAGCAAGCGACCCGATGTCTGACCTTCAGGAACTCTACCAGTCCATCATCCTCGACCACAATCGGCGGCCGAAGAATTACGGTGCGCTCGATGATGCCACGGTGCGCCGTCAGGATCGCAACCCGGCCTGCGGCGACGAGATCCTGCTCGAGATCAAGGTGGACCATGATGTCATCACCGACGTGAAGTTCACGTCGGAGGGGTGCGCGGTGTCCCGAGCCTCGGCGTCGATCATGACCCAGGCGATCAAGGGAAAATCGCGCGACGAGGTGGAGCAGCTGTTCCGGCAGTTCCACGAGCTGGTGACTGGAAAGGTGAAGCCGACGCCGCAGGAGGCACGGGACTACGGAGAGATGGCTGCATTCAGCGGGGTTTCGCGCTTCCCCATTCGCGTGAAATGCGCGAGCATGGCGTGGCATTCCCTGCAGGCGGCCCTGCGCGAGAGCGCACCGGTGTGAGCGACTTCCACGACGTGGCGGCGATCGCGGACGTGGCCGAGGGGGAAATGCTTGCGGTTGCCCTGGCCAATGGCGCGTCGGTGTGCGTGTTCAACCATCGCGGCGTCATTGGCGCGGTCGGCAACCTCTGCACGCATGCCGAGTTCCTCATCTCCGATGGGGTGCTGCATGGCGACGGCACGCTGGAGTGCCTCTGGCACGGCGCGCGGTTCGATTGCCGAACGGGGGCCGTGCGTCGCCATCCCGCCGAGCTGCCTCTTCCAGTGTACGAAGTGCGCACCCAGGCCGGGCGCGTGCTCGTGGGTCCCCGGCACACCTCGCCGGCGCCGTCGGGACCATGATCAATCCTCACCGCGGGGATTTTCCCCTGCTCGTGAAGAATCCTGGCTTGCACTACCTGGATTCCGCGGCCACGTCTCAAAAGCCACGCGCCGTGCTGGATGCGATGCGCGACTACTACGAGCACGATAACGCCAATCCGCATCGCGGTGCATATGCGCTCTCGGGGCGCGCGACCGACCGCTACCTCTCGGCACGCGAGCGCGTCGCGCGCTTCGTTGGGGCGGCCGACGCGGACTGCCTCGTGTTCACGCGCGGCACCACGGAATCGCTCAACCTGGTGGCCACCGCGTGGGGTCGCGCAAACGTGACCGAAGGTGACGAGATCATCGTGACGGCGCTCGACCATCACGCGAACTTCGTCCCATGGCAGCAGCTCGCGAAGGGTTGCGGCGCGCGCTTCCTCGTGTGCCCGCTCACGAATGAACAGCACATCGACCTGGCTGCGCTGCGTTCGATGGTGGGGCCTCGCACGAAGGTCGTGGCGTTCAGCCATGTCTCCAACGCCGTGGGGACGGTGAATCCCGTTCGCGAGATCGCCGCCATCGCACGCTCGGTGGGCGCGCTCGTGGTGTGTGACGGGGCTCAGGGAGTACCGCACCTTCCCGTCGCATTCGATTCGCTGGACGTGGACTTCTACGCCTTCAGCGGCCACAAGATGTGCGGCCCGATGGGGATTGGCGGCCTCGTGGGGCGGCGTGAGATTCTCGAGGCCATGCCGCCCTATCAGTTCGGCGGCGACATGATCGAATTCGTTCGCGATGATCACTCGACGTGGAACGTGCTGCCGCACAAGTTCGAAGCCGGCACGCCGAACGTCGCGGATGCAGTGGGCCTGGCGGCGGCCTGCGACTACCTGGATGCGATCGGCATGGAGAACGTGCTGTCGCACGAGCGTGCGCTCGTCCGCTTGGCGAGCGAACGGCTGGCTGCGATCGACGGCGTGAAGATCTACGGTCCGCCTGCCGCAGAACGCAGCGGCGTGGTGAGCTTCACCGTGCGCGACATTCATCCACACGACCTGGCCACGATCTTCGACGAGGATGGTGTGTGCATCCGCGCCGGCCACCACTGCGCACAGCCCTTGATGCGCCGACTCGGCGTTGCTGCCACGGCGCGTGCGTCCTTCTACGTGTACAGCGACGAGAGTGATGTCGAGGCGCTTGTGCGCGCGCTGGCGCGGGCGCAGGCCCTCTTCGCGCAAGACTGACGCGTTGGAGTACGAAGGGCAGTCGCGAGCAGGGAGTCGAGCAGTATTCAGTGCGAGAGTGACTGCGGGCCAGGGAGCGCCTCATGCGACTGTGCCACGCACGCCCGCCGCCCTGAGGAGTGAAACAGCAGCGCCAGGGTCGGCCACTTCGATCACCAGCCGCTTGTAGTGCTCATGATCGAGCTCCAGCACGATCGTCGCTTCCGGATCGTGCACATCATAGAACACCCACTCACCGTCCTGGTAGAATGTCCCCGCGGTGAGCAGCCCGGGAATCTGTGTGCCGGGCAACCGGAGCCCGTGCCACCATCCCCTGGCCGGCTTCGGATCAGCGCGGACAGAGAGGATGTGGTCAAGTGGAATCTCGAGCTGGCTACGTAGCGCCCAGAGCTTGTCCCATCCCTGCACGACGAAATGGACTCGTCCGTTCACCAGCGTGATATCGACCATGATGGACTCTCGGCGGTGGGGTAATTACCGACGGGCAAGATCAGGAGGGACCTACTTCGCGACCACTGGATCATATGAATACGTCTGTCCGTGCCGCTCGTCGAACAGGTAGGCCTTTCGAGCGGGTGCCAGCGCGAGCAGCCGAGCATTCTCCGCGTCTCCTCTGTCATACACCACCCAGATGTGCTCCGCTTCCGGATTCGCGACGTTTCGCACGAAGGTAACGTGTGGATTGTGCGTGGTGGCGTAGCGCACGAAGACAACCGCCTTCGGATCATGAATGGATGAGAGCAGCTTGTCGAATCGCATGAGAATTTTCCGGTCATCCACGTGCTGGCCGCGAATGGTCCGAAGTGCGGTGAGTCCGGGAAGCACCAGTACTACCGCCGCCACCGTGAGGGCGAGCGACCAACGTTGCGAGCGCCAGTGAAACGTGAGTGCCGGAACGGCGCCACGCGGCCGGCCCATCATCGACACGGCCCACGCGAATCCGGCCGCGGTGAGATAGGCGAACGCGGGCACGGTTTCGTAGTAGTACAGCGTCCACGCCGGTGGCGTGCCGTACACGAGGTAGGCCACCAGCAGCCAGACGCCGCTCAGCAGCGCGAACGCCGTCGCGCCATTGAGCGTCAACAGGCCGAGCACGGCGAACACAACGAGCACGCCGCG
>JACMOE010000259.1 GCA_014378185.1 Gemmatimonadaceae bacterium
ATCGCGTCGCTGGCAACGAGTGTGGGGGAATCGCCCAGATCCCGCGCCAGGCTCCGGCCCACGAGCGTGGCGGTCTTCGTGCCGGGGCGTTCGTCGAGCGCCGCGAGGGCGGTGAGTGTCGCGCCGCGGACGCGCGGACCCTCGTCGTCGAGATGATCGCGCAGTGCGTGAATGGCAGACCTCGCGGCCGGACCGGCGTTCGCCAGTGCCGCGGCCGCGCGTGCGCGATCACGTGGCTCACCCAACGAGAGGCGCGCGCGGAACAGGTCGATGTTCTCGCGGCTGATCTGCACCAGCGCGATGCCGGCATCGGCCGAGACGAATGCGTCGTCGTCGCGCCAGGCGCGCCAGAGGGCGGGCGAGGCCCTTCGCGCCGCGCGTCCGCCATGGCCGATCGCGCGGATCGCCGTGCGGCGGACTGCGACATCCGGATCGCCGACCAGTGGCAGCAGATAGCTGACCGTCGCCGCCGTGACATCGGAGAACTGTGCCAGCGCTTCCAGCGCCGCCTGCCGCACGATGGGCTGCGGATTGCGGAGGTCGTCGCGCCAGTCCGCCTCGGGACGACCTGCGACGAGGGGCGAGCGATCCTGGGCCCGAACAGCGACGGGCTGCATGGCGAGGATGGCGAGGCACACGATTGGCGCGAGAAGCCGCATAAGCGTGAGTATCGGGCGGTGGGGTCAGAATCTCGCATCGTGACGCGCTACCCGGTCAACTGATCGGGTTCAAGGGCAGGACCGTGATGTCACCGAGGTAACTTGCGCGCTCGAGGCCAACGCTGTGGCAGCGACGGTCACACGATCCGTGCAAGGGAGTTCATCTCATGGTGCAGTTTCTCGACGTGCCCGCCGTGGTTCGCCTCGTTTCGCGCATCGGTCCGGTGCCGTTCCTGGCCGGACTGGTGGATTACCTGGAGAGCGATTTCAGGCGCTGGGAGTCGTTCGAGAAGAGTGCGCGGCTGGCGAGCCACTCGTCGGTCGGCGTGATCGAGTTGATGCCGACGGCCGACGAGACGCTGTATGCCTTCAAGTACGTGAACGGCCACCCGGCCAACGCGGCGCTGGGCAAGCTCACGGTGACGGGGCTTGGCGTGCTGGCGTCGGTCGAGACGGGCTATCCGCTGCTCGTCAGCGAAATGACGGTCTGCACCGCGCTCCGCACGGCGGCGACATCGGCGCTAGCGGCGAAGCATCTCGCGCGTCCCGAGTCCGCGACCATGGCGCTGATCGGGCTTGGTGCGCAGGCGGAGTTTCAGGCGCTCGCCTTCATGGCAGCGACGCAGGTGCGCACCATACGCGCGTTCGACATCAACCCGGCCGCGCTGGCGAAGTTCGAGCGCAACATGCTCGCGCGCGGCATGACGATCGTCGCCACGAATTCGGTGGACGAGGCGGTCGACGGTGCTGACATCGTGACCACCGCGACGGCGGCCAAGCAGCGCGCGGCCGTGCTGCACTCGTCACAGGTGCAGGCGGGCATGCACATCAACGCGATCGGCGGTGACTGCCCCGGCAAGACGGAGCTGGAGCTCGGCGTGCTGACGCGCGCCAAAGTGTTCGTGGAGTTCGAGCCGCAGTCACGCATCGAGGGTGAGGTGCAGCAGGTGCCCGCAGACTTCGCGGTGACAGAACTCTGGCAGGTGATCACGGGTCGCGCACCGGGGCGCACGCATGCGCGCGACGTGACGCTCTTCGATTCAGTGGGCTTCGCGATCGAGGACTTCTCGATGCTGCGCTACCTGCACGACATCGTGCAGCGTGATGGCGGCGCCGAGGTGATCGACGTGGTGCCTGCGCTGCGTGACACGACGAACCTGTTCGGGTTGTTCACGGGGACGTGAGGGATGTGAGGGGCGTATGGGGCGTGAGGGGCGCGTGGTCGCGCGGTGGCGTGCGCGCGGCGTTTCCGAGACTCGCGCGCTTCATCGTTTCCGTTGTGCTGATGCGTCGCTGACGCTGTTATTGGCTGAGGCAAAACTCTGACCGACGTTCCGATGTCGTCACAGCGGTGGATTGGAGCCGATGACGGGCGCATCATCACTGGCGTAGATTCTCATGGAGGCTAGGAGCTGATGGGCCACAAGGATGTGGCGACGACGATGATTCACACGCACGTGCGGAACAGGGGCGGGCTGGGCGTACGGAGTGCTCTGGACATGGATCCGCGGTAGGGGTGTTCGTGGTCCACGATGGAGCCGTTCTTGGGGTGTCCGCTCGGATCATCTGTTCGCCACAGCGGGGAACCGTGCTTGTTGCGCGCGACGGACGCGATCCGGTGTTACATCGCATACGCGCAGGAGAATCCGGAGAGCCGCCGAGCGAGGGCTTGCCCCATCGTGTTGGCGGGCTGGCACTTATCGGACTTTCGTGCGATATCTCGATAGCGACAGAAGTGCGGCGGCGCGTGATAGAGACTCGCGGCCGCGAGGGTTCGCGGTTTTACTTGCGGTAGAATACGCGTTAGGAGGCGCCTTCCACGTGACAACGATGCGATCACCTTCTCGGGCCGTCACCGTGGTACACGGCATCTCGGTGCTGTTGGTCGTTGTGGCATCACTCGTCTCCGCCGAGGAAAGCGGGCGGGCCGATCTGTGGCTTGCCATCAGTCTTGTGTCGTTGAGCATGCTCGCGTTCAGCATTCCCATACCGAGCCTCTCGTCGATCGCTTTCGCAGTGGTGACGTTCACTGGCAGTTTGGCAATCTCCATTCCGCGCCTGTGGCCGGGTCGGCCCGTGTGGTCGGATGATGCGACACTCTGGCTGTTCCTCCTCTGCGTCGGGTGTTTCATCGCTGCTGTGGTTGTCGATCGGGAGCGCGCTGATTCGGGCGTCCCCGACCCCTCGTGACCATCCGCAGTTGCACCGCCGGTGCGTAGTCAGTGCCGCCCACTGGCATGCAGAACGTGCGCGGTGCGGTGCCGAATAGCGCAAAATCGTCGCCTCCTAACCCGCGTTGCTGCAGACACTGCGGCCGCTGATCAGTGAGCAGGATGAAGCACGTGCAGCCGCAGTGCAGCAGAACGCATTTTCGTTAGCGGTATCCGCCCCGGCGTCCGCTTGACGCCCCGGGGTCGACGGGTAAGTCTTACTGGTAAGACTCACCACCGGAGCCCGAATGGCTGATACCGCCACCACGACCCTGTCCTCCAAAGGACAGGTCGTCATCCCTGAAGAGATTCGTGCTCGCCTTGGCCTGAAGACTGGCGCGCAGTTCGTTGTCGTCGGCGACCGGGATGTAGTCATTCTCAAGGTGCTGGAGCCCCCGGCCCTCGCGGAGTTCGCGGCGCTGACCGCGACAGCGCGCCGCGCCGCTCGGAAGGCCGGGCTGAAGCGGCGCGACGTGACGACGGCCGTATCGAAGGTCCGGCGCGGCAGATGAAGGTGGTCGTGGACACCAACGTGCTGGTGTCCGGCCTGGTGTTCGGCGGCGTGCCTGGGCAGATCCTCACGGCGTGGACATCCGGCGCCTTCGTGCTCGTCGTGAGCCCGGGCATCTTGAGCGAATACCGTCGCGTGGGGCGGGAATTGGCGAAGGGTCGTCCCGCACTGGATGCCGCGCTCGATGCGCTCCTCGCCCTGATCGCGGTGCACGCGACGGTCGTGGACGCGCCTCCGCTCGACGTGCTGGTCTCGGCCGATCCGGATGACGAGCAGTTCCTGGCAGCGGCGCTGGCGGGAGATGCGGCGTGGATCGTCTCGGGGGACAAGCACTTGCTGGCCGTCTCCGGGTGGTGCGGGATCACGGTGCTTAAACCGCGGGCGTTTCTCGACGGTCCGCTCGCATCGCGGAACCGCTAACCCGGGTTGCTGCTGACACGGTGACCGGGCTATTGTGATCAGGACGGCATTTAGTCGGTCGCCGTGCAGCAGAACCCAGTTTCGTTATACGCACCCAAGGAACACTTGATGCGCCATCGGACACGGCACCTGCCGCTCGCCCTCATCCTGACCGTGTTCGCCGGTGGCTGTGCGCCCGAAGCACCGGAATCCGCGCTGACGCAACGCGAGGTCGAGGCTTTCATGCAGAGTTACGAGGCTGACCTCCGCAACCGGAATCGCGAAGGGGTCATTGCGCGCTACGATTCGGCGGGCGTGGTCATCCTCGGCAACGGATCCAAGACGTTCACGCCCTTCGACAGCATTGCCGCGACTTACCGGGCCACTTGGACTGGGCCTGACTTCTTCACGTTCGAGAATCTCACCTACCTGCCGGCGGGAGACTCGGCGATGGTCGTCGCGGGGCAGTTCCGCTGGCACGAGCGCAGCAGCGCGGACACGATGCAGTTCTCCTACGTGAGCCTTGTCCGCCGCACGCCGGGCGGGCTACGCATCAGCCTCGAAGACGAATCCTTCGCGCCACTGCGACCCTAATCGGCGCGCGGGCGTATAACGTTTGCTTCTGCTGCAGCCGCTTTCATAAAAAGCAGTTGTGGGGCGGCCGCAAACTGTCCCAAACGACAACGCGGCCGCCCCGCAACTGCACCATTACCCGCGGCTGTCGGCAGCAAGCGTCGTTAGACACCGCTCCGGCGGTCGGCGCGCAGCCATGGCGAGGCCTGTGTCGCCGATTGCCGTTCGCCCATACCACCATCCATCGGCTGTCGCGCCTAGCGCCAGACGGGACGATCGCCCAGCTTCCGGTTGGAGGCACCAATGACACTGTCGATCGAACTCGAGCAGGAAGTGGATGGTCGCTGGATCGCGGCCGTGGCGGCACTGCCCGGCGTCCTCGCCTATGGCGTAACCGAGACGGACGCCGTCGCGAAGGTGCAAGCGCTGGCGCTGCGCGTATTGGCCGACCGGTTGGAGCATGGTCAGGCGGTCCCGGAATTCCTCAATGTGACGTTCCTCGCGGCGTGAACGCGTTCGGCACCGCCAAGGCGCGCCTGGTCTACGCGGCGCTGCTCCGACGCGGCTGGTCGCTGAGACGGCAAAGTGGGTCGCATCGGGTGCTGGAACGCGAGGGGTGGCCAGACTACGTGTTTGCCTTTCACGACGGCGACGAGATCGGGCCACGAATGATGAGCCGCGTCGCAAAGCACACCGGCTTGACGCCCGATGATCTCTGACCAACGCGGTGTCTAACGTGGGTTGCTGCAGCCACGGCGACCGGGGTATTGTGAGCAGGAGGACCTTTTTGTGCGGTCGCCGTGCAGCAGAACCCCGTTTCGTTAGACAGCCTCACGACGGCTGTGCATGCTCCACTCGCGACGCAACGTTCCGTGCGTAGCGAACAGCGGAATGAGAGTGTTCGTTATCTCGTTATCCTTGCGGCGTTGCGGCCGCATTGTGGTATGCAGCGCGACGGCGCGCGATGCGTCGCGGACAACGAGATCCGGTGCGCGTGACAGGCGCAGCTCGCCCGGTCACTCGGGTTCCGGTTCTGGCATCGTGTCTAGCCGGCATAGGACAAAAAAGAGGGCCGCTGCGGATTTCCGCGGCGACCCTCTCGATCAGCAGAACCCCGTTGCTACGCGCGACGGCGGCGAGACGCGAGAGCGAGGGCTGCGAGACCAGAAGCCATGAGCACATAGGTGCTCGGTTCCGGAACGGTGGTGGACGGAAGGCCGGGTGATTCCAGCGTAAATCGCATTCGCTCGATGACCGTGCCAGCCGGCGATCCGGAGATCACGTTGTAATTGAACGAGATGCTGCTGAACGACGCTCCACCCGCTCGCGTGAATCCTAGAACCGCGCGTCCGTCATTGTCGGTGGCGAACAGTGTCGTACCGTCCCACGTGGTGTTTTGCACGTTTAAGAAGGTGCCGAGTACCGCGCCAGTGTTTGACACGAAGTTGCCGAGTGTTTCGGCACTTTCACCCACCTTCGAGTGACCCGTGAATAGAAATTCCGCGAACGTGACCGGAGAGCTGAATGTGAAGCGGTATACGGCGCTCTGGCTGTTCCCGCCAAACCACAAGCCGGGAAAACGGCCCGGTCCAGGCGATCCGCCTATGGTAGAAAGAATACCGGGGGGAAGCGTTGCGGCGGTCAAGGAAGTGCCTTGGGCATCGAGGCCAAGGTAGGTCTTCGATGTCACGCCTGATGCACCTGACTGCAAGACCGTATGAGGAATAATGGTCTGAGCATGAACGGTGCCCGCGGCAAAATACACGGCGGAGGCGGCGGCGAGAATTGAGAAGCGCATCATACCTGGAGGGAAAGAGGAATACTCGGTGCCCAACCACTAAAGTTGCAAAACTCGTTCCCTGGCCTGAAAGAGTGTTCACGTTCGCCGCGTGGAGCACGCTGTTTGGTGTAACTCACTGATGGATTTGACTTTACGAACTGCCGCACGTAGCAGCGCGCGGCTCGTCACCTGCTGTGCAGCCACAACAGATGCGGTGACGACGCGTCACTGGCCTCAAACCGTCGCAGTGTATACCACGCGCCCAAATCGGAACCTGTCAATGATTTTGAGACACCTGGCGGGTAGAGTTTCCTGAGCAGTGGGTGCGGTCGGCGGTGGTGAGGGCGGGTTGATCCAGGCGGCCGTGGGCAGGGCGGCTGGGGCGGGCGGTTTGTTGACGAAGCGGTCCGGTGACGCGTGATAGGCGGTCGTGAGCACCATCGCGCGTTGGGCGCGACGCGCGTCCGCACGACCGTGATGCATGTCACACGGCGTGTGCAGGCCTAGGCCGCTGTGGCGATGGATCGTGTTGTACCAGACGAAGAAGGCGGTGCAGTAGGCGCGCGCATCTTCCAGGGAGCCGAAGCGCGTCGGGAAGGTCGGCCGATACTTGAGCGTCTTGAATTGCGCTTCGGAGTACGGATTGTCATTCGACACGTGCGGACGCGAATGCGTCTTCGTGACGCCGAGCTCCGCCAAGAGGAGCGCGACGCTGGTCGACGTCATCGCGGCGCCGCGATCCGCGTGGATCGTCAGCTGCCCCCGCGTGATGCCTTC
>JACMOE010000260.1 GCA_014378185.1 Gemmatimonadaceae bacterium
GTGATCGGGCGACGAGGAATGGTGCGTGTTGCCAGCATACGGGCACGCGCGCTGCTGTCTTGCATATGAAAGAATACGCATTGTATATTGCAGGTGAATGACAGCCTCCATTCCCGTCCTGCCCGGTCAATTGCCAAACGCTGCCCTCGTCGTCGCCAAGGCGACGATGTCGGCAGCCGACCGGCTGGGTTTGCGCAACCGTCACCTGGCCGCGGTGATCGGCACCAGCGAGGCATCCGTCTCGCGCCTGGGCAGTGGCCGCGGACTCGCGCCGGCGAGCAAGGAAGGAGAGCTCGCACTGCTGTTCCTTCGGCTGTACCGCTCGCTCGACGCGCTGGTGGGTGGCGACGATGGCAAGGCACGCGCGTGGCTGCACGCCGACAACACGCATGTCGGCGGAGTGCCCGCTGATCGCATCCGTACCGTGGAGGGACTCGTCGATGTCGTCCAGTATCTGGACGCGATGCGCGGGCGACTCTGAGCTGCGCACCCTCCGCCTTTCGCCGTGGCGAGTGGTGGAGGCGCAGCATCAGGTATCCACGCGCAAGCTCGTCGATACGTTGGAGGAGCAGGCGCTGCTCGAGGAGCTGATCGATCGCGTGAAGCCGCCGGACACCACGCTTGGCAGGTTGCACTACCTGTTGTTCACGCCATTCCGATATCCGCCGCTGCGCCATGGGTCGAGGTTTGGCGCACGCCACGAGCGTGGGATCTGGTACGGATCGGTCACGCGGCGCACAGCATTCGCCGAGGTGGCCTACTACCGGCTGCTGTTTCTCGCCGGCACGAGTGCCTCGCTCGATGTGGTGATCACCCAGCTCACCGCCTTCTCGGTGCGCATGCGCTCGGCGCGCGCCATCGACCTTGCCGGTCCGCCCTTCGACGCGCATCGCCGGCCCATTGCCTCACCGACACGGTACGCCGCTACGCAGGCCCTCGGTGCTGCGATGCGCGAGGCTGGCGTTGGACTGTTCCGGTATCCGTCCGCACGCGATGCCAGCGGTGGCGTGAACGTCGGGGCGTTCTCACCCTCCGTGTTCGGGACTGCCCGGCCGCAGCGGTTCGAGACGTGGCACTGCACGGCGACCACCGACAGGGTGGAGTTCGCGAAGGCCGACTGGTTCAAGCGCGAGACCGTCGCGTTTCCGCGTGAGGAGTTCATTGTGGGGGGCATGCTGCCCGCGCCAGCGCTGTGAACAATGGTCGCATATTGGCCATGCAACGGACGAACGAGTATGATCGGGGCATGAAATGCATGCCGCACGTCGCGATGACGCTGACCGTTGCACTCCCCTCGGCGTGCGCGCACTTCGCGGCGCCGGGGCAGGTGGACTGATGGATGTCGTCTTGTGTGCCCGACGACAATTGTCGCTGGCGCTCGCCGCGGTGTCGATGATGGGTTGCACATCGATCGCACGGGTCATCGCAGCCCTTCCGTCCGCGCCATCGCCGCTGTTGTCCGGCATTCGCATCGTATCGCCACACGACGTTGCAGATGCGGTTCCAGCGGAGCTGCTCGCGCGGCTCGAACGCGCTGACGTGGTATTCGTCGGTGAGCAGCATGACGACCCGGAAACGCACCGCGCTGAGGCGGAGCTGCTCGACGCCATCGGTCGGTCA
>JACMOE010000261.1 GCA_014378185.1 Gemmatimonadaceae bacterium
CCGCTCGAGTGTGTACGCGTCGCCCAGTGTTCTCTGGAGGCGCGCCCGAATGTCGCGCGGATCTTCCGACAGGGGCATGCGGGAGTCTACCATGTGCATCTGCAAACGGCCACAGACGGGGCCCTCGCGGTCCCGTGCCGCCGCGTCCGCAGCGCACTCGGTGGCCAGGCCTGCGCTGCTGACGGCAGCCCCATGTAAGGTTCTGCCACCCGCAGGCATCATGTCTCCATGACCCGCCCCCCGCACGGCGCCCCGGCGCCCATCCTGACAACGGATACTGGCATTCCAACCACGTTCCGCGCGTGCATCGACCGGCTGCTTTCGTCCGACACGAGCGCACTGGGAGAGCTGTTCGCCGAGCATGGCGACATGGTGTTCCGGGCCGCGCTTCGCCTCACGGGCAACCGCGCCGATGCGGAGGACGTGACGCAGGAGGTGTTCGTCCGCCTGGCCGGTGCCATCCGTGGGTTCACCGGCTCGGCGGCCCATTTTCCCGGCTGGTTGCGTCGTGTCGCGGTGCGACAGGCGCTCATGCACTTGCGCGGTGGCCGCCGCCGCCGCGAGGTGAGCGTGGACAGCGTCTCCTCGCTCACGATGACTGCCGACGCCGCGCTGGAGCGGCTCAGCATTGAATCCGCTCTCGCGCGGCTCTCGGACGACCAGCGCACCGTGTTCCTCCTCAAGGAAGTCGAGGGCTACGCGCACGCGGAGATCGCGGAATTGCTCGGCATTTCCACGGCGAACTCGGAAGTTCGCCTCCACCGGGCGCGCAGGCAGCTGTGCACCCTGCTTCGAGGATCACGATGATGAAGGGCCTGCGGAACGTGCTGCACCCCACATTCGAGTCACTCTCCGCATGTGCCGATCGCGACGCGTCGGACGTCGCAGGCAGTCGAATGGAGCGTCATGTGGCGCGGTGCGCCGAGTGCGGTGCGCTTGTGGCGGAGATCCGGGCATTGGGTGCGGCCGCACGCGCCGTGGAGTATGTCGGCGCACCGGCAGCGCTCTGGACTCGCATCGAACGTGCGGCTGAGCGAGCCGCGGAAACGGAAGGACCACCGCGCGAGACGCCCGCACCGGACGCGCGGCCATGGGACGTCGCGCCATCGCTTCGTCCCACTCGGCACTGGCCCATTCCCACCAAGCGCTCCCTCGCCAGGATTGGCGGAGGACTCTTGGTTGCCGCGACGGCACTCATTGCGGTGGTACTCGCAACGGGCAACCCGCGCTCGCTGCTGGCGAATGCGCCGAGCCGCCTCACCATGACGCCTTTTCGGCCCGCGCCGGGCAGCGAGGTGCATGTACGCTTCGTGCCGCCACCCAGGCTGGCCAGCGCGGACCGGCTGGTGCTGGCGGGACAGTACCTGACGGACTCGCGGCACGCGCCGTCGGACTTCTACTTCGGCGGACGGTACGACTCCCTGACCACTCTGCGACGTGCGGCTGACGGAGCGATGGTGGGCGATTTCACCGTGCCCACCGATTTCAAGGCGTTGTCCATTGTCGTGATGGATACCAGCGGGCAGCACTATGCCGCCGACGGTCTGCATTCGTGGCTGCTGGTGGGCGGCGACCGTCACGGGCGGCCGGTCCTGGCGTCGTTGCTCGCGGCACTGTCCGTGAACGCCCTGTACGGCAGTCCCGCGCAAGGAAGCGTGCTCGACACCTTGCAGCGCTACTTCCCGGATCATCCCGCTGGCTTTGCGACCGCGGATCACTATCGGGGCGAGGGGGTGTTCGGCGACCTCCTGAAGTTTTTCCAGGGCGCAGAGCGCAAGTACGTCCGGTTCAACCGACGGCTCGAGGCGATGCCGGCGCTGGATGCGGACCGTATTTCCGCGATGATCCAGTTTGCCTACCACATCCAGGAACCGGCGGAGGCCGACAAGTGGACGCGCCGGCTGGTCCGCGAGCATCCG
>JACMOE010000262.1 GCA_014378185.1 Gemmatimonadaceae bacterium
GGCGCGTCTCCTCGATGAGCCTGGGGTCGCAGGTAGCCACCAGGACCGCCTCATCCGTGCCGGCCTCCGTGAGGATACGCCCGAACGGGTCTGCGATGAACGAGTGGCCGAAGAACTCGATACCGCGCGTGCCCGGCTCGTCGTCCTCGTGCCCGACGCGATTTGGCGACGCCACGAAGACACCGTTCGCGATGGCATGCGACCGTTGCATGGTGCGCCAGGCATCGACCTGCGCTGCACCGTATTCGTCCTTCTCCGCAGGATGCCAGCCGATCGCGGTCGGATAGAACAGGATGTCCGCACCGAGCAGGCTCGTGATGCGCGCCGCCTCGGGATACCATTGATCCCAGCAGATCAACACGCCGATGCTTGCGTACTTGGTGCGCCACACGCGGAATCCGCTCGCCTGTCGTACGACGTCGCTGCTGGCGTCGATGCGGTCGTCGTGCGCCGCGTCGCCCGGAACGAAATAATACTTCTCGTTGAAGAGCGGATCATCCGGAATGTGCATCTTGCGGTACACGCCCAGCAGCGAGCCGTCGGCATCGATGATGGCGGCCGAGTTGCGATACACGCCGGGCGCCTGCTTCTCGAACACGGGCACCACGAGCACGACGTCGAGCTCCTTCGCCAGCGCCTGCATGGTCACGGTGGTCGGGCCCGGAATGGGCTCGGCAATGTCGAATCGCTCGCACTTCTGCGACTTGCAGAAATACGGCGCGTTGAACAGCTCCTTGAGGCAGATGATCTGCGCGCCGAGCGCGGCGGCTTCGCGGATGCGCACGATGGATGCGTCGATCGTCGCGCGCATGTCGGCCGATGCGGCGTCCTGAATGATGCCTACAGTGAACGGGCGGGAGGTCATGGCCTGAATCTATCGTGCTGGGGAAGGGCGTCGTGAGTGGGCGCCTACTCGACGAGGCCGATCACCACATCCATGACGTTCGTGCCGGTTGATCGCGCGGGCAGCAACGCACCGGCCGCGGCGAGTGCGGCGTGCGACTCGTGGCGTTGCAGCGCCGCCTCCGGATCTCGTCCGCCGTCACGGATGTCGCCCCATATCGACGCGTGTGCAAAGGCGCCCGCCGCATCCGTGGTGCCGTCGCGCCCATCCGTTCCGGCCGCAAGGATGGTGATGCGACTTGCGCAGCCACCCACCTCGGCGAGCCGACGCGCCGCCGCGAGGGCGAGTTCCTGGCAGCGCCCTCCAGTGGGCGGGTCGGCGCGGGTGGGTGCGGCGCTGCTCGAAGCTCGTGTCGCGGATTCAGGCAAGCCCGACAGCCGTACCGTTGTCTCCCCGCCCCAGATGATGCATCCTGGTGCGCTCTGCTGTGCGCGCTTCAACAGCACGTCCGCGACGCGTGCGCCGCACGATGCCGCGTCGCCCTCCAGCGGTGCCGTGATACGCTCGGCCTCGAGCGATAGTGAGTGGGCATGCGCCACTGCGGCGTCGACCGCCAACCGATTGCTGCCGATGATGCGGGTTGTCACGTGCGCAAACGCCGGGTGAGCGGCCTTGGGCGTTTCCGGGATCACGCCTCGAATTACCCCGGTCAGGTAGTCACGCATTGCGGGCGAGATTCGCGCATAGAGCGCCGATTGGTTCAGCACGTCGATCACGGTGCGCACCGTGGCGGCGTCCGGAGTGCAGGGCCCCGAGGCGATGTCGGCCGGCTCGTCTCCCACCACGTCGCTGATGACGAACGCATACGTGCGGGCGGGCGCGAGCGCGAGCGCCAGGCGTCCGGCACCCCATCGGGTAAAGCGCTTGCGCACCGTATTCATGGCACGAATATCAAGTCCGGCAACCA
>JACMOE010000263.1 GCA_014378185.1 Gemmatimonadaceae bacterium
CGTCGAGTGGTGGATTACCTCGTAGTTGCCACCGAGCTGCGGAAACTCGTTGCCCATCTGATGGAAGCAGTGCGGGCAATGCGTGACGATCGTGGTGACCGCATATCGGTCCAGCGTCTCGATCGTGTCCTTCGCCAGCGTCTGGTAGAGGTACTCGTTGCCCATGCGGCGCGCGGGGTCGCCGTGACAGTGTTCCTCCTGGCCAAGGATCGCGAAGCTGATGCCGCAGGACTGCATGATCGTCGCGAACGCGACGGTGATCTTCTTCGCGCGGTCGTCGAATGAGCCCATGCACCCCACCCAGAACAGCACGTCGGGCCGTTCGCCTCGCGCGTGCAGTTCCGCCATCGTGGCGATGTTCATGCCCTGCGCCCAGTCAGCGCGGTCGCCCGGGTTGAATGCCCACGGTGAGCCATTCCGCTCCAATGACTCGAACACCGGCTGCAACTCCACGGGAAAGCGCGATTCCGTGAGGACCAGGTTTCGGCGCAGCTCGTTGATGACGTCGAGCTGGTCGATGGAGACCGGACATTCCGTGACGCACGCGCGACAACTCGTGCAGGCCCACAGCTCGTCCTCGGTGATGTAGGTGTCGAGCAACCGGTGCTCCATCACCTCCGCGATCGTGCCGGCTCCCGCTTCCCCACCTTCGCCGTGCAGCAATGCCGATCGCATGAAGTCCATGCGGTCGCCGAGGACCACGGGCGCCTTTTCCATGAGCCGCTGACGCGTATTGATGACGATCTTGCGCGGGCTCAGCGGCTTGCCGGTGATGTTCGCGGGACAGGCCGCGGTGCATCGTCCACACTCCGTGCAGGAGTAGCCGTCCAGCAGGTTCTTCCATGACAGCTGCTCCACGTCGCTCGCGCCGAACTGCTCCACGTCGGCCTCGAGGTCCATGTAGCGCATCGCGCCGCGCGTGCCGGGCCCGCTCGTGTTGGAGAAGAAGACGTTGATGAGCGACGTCGCCACGTGGAGGTGCTTCGAGTAGGGCAGGTAGTTCAGGAAGGTGAGGATGAGCAGTGCATGCGCCCACCAGAAGACGTGAAATCCCGTCATGGCCGCGCTGGGCGCCACCACCCGCGCGATCACCATGCCGATAGGGCGCGACACGAGCTTCTCGGCTCCCACCGACGACGGCACGGCGGCAAAGAGAAAGGCATTCGCCAGCAGCAGCGTGATCATCAGCCCGCCGATCATGCTGAGGATGATCAGCGCATCCGTGTGCTCGAGCGCGTCACCCTCGAGCCGCTTGGGGTGCAGCACGAGACGGCGGTACAGCGAGAAGCCGATCGACGCCATCACCAGCAGCGCAACAATGTCCTGCGACGCGGAATAGCCCTGGTACAGGGCATGGGGAAGAATGCGCGCATACGAAAATGTCGGAAACACGCCCGCGATGAGGATTTCCACAGTGCCTGCCGTGAGCACCAGGAAGCCCCAGAAAATGATCGCGTGCATTGGACCGGCCACCGAGTCGCGGAAGATCTTCTTCTGCGCGATCCCGATCTCGAGCACGTTGCGGATGCGGGTGAGCGGATGATCCATGCGGCCTTCGGCGTGACCGAGGCGCAGGTAGCTCACCAGTCGCTGCACGTTCAGCGCGAAGAATCCAGCGCTCAGAACGAGGACGAACAGGAAGACGACGTTCTGCGTGGTCATCTATATGGAAGTCCGGGGAGAGTCGCGATGGAAGCGCACGACGGTGAAAGCTATCCGCCAGCGCCAATGGCTACAAGAATCGCGAGCGGACGCCGGCGTGCTGGACGCCCGGCTGCCGACACCGCGAGCTGGCACCCCTCTATCCCTGCCCCTTTCGCGCCTCGCGAACCGCGGCCGTGAATGCCGGCAACACCTCGAGCACGTCACCAACGATGCCGTAGTCCGCGACCTTGAAGATCGGCGCTTCCTTGTCCTTGTTGATCGCGACGATCGTCTTTGACGTCCGCATGCCGGCAAGGTGCTGGATAGCGCCGGAGATACCGACCGCGACATACAACTGCGGGCTCACCTGCCTCCCCGTCTGGCCGATCTGGTCGCTGTGCGGGCGCCAGCCATCGTCGGTCACCGCGCGCGTTGCGCCCACCGCCGCATTGCCGAACGCGTCGGCAAGATCCTCCACCAGCTTGAAGTTCTCCGCCGCCTTCAGCCCGCGTCCGCCGGAGATGATGATCGGCGCGTCACCAAGATCGGGGCGGCCCTTCGCGCCTTCCTTCACTTCCGTGATGGTCACCACCGGCGTGCTCGCCGGCACCGCCGCAACCACCTCCACGCGAGCCGCCTTCGCATTCTCCTTCGCGGTGAACGCGCTCGGTCGCACGCTGATCACCGCCATGGGACCACTGAGGACAAGCGTCAGCACCACCTTGTTCGCGTAGCCAGGGTGCTTCACGGTGAGCGTGTCGCCGCTTGCCGCGATCTCGGTGACGTCGCTCGCGATGGGCGCGTCCAGCTTCGCGGCAACGCGCGGGCCGAGGTCGCGACCCTGCGCCGAGAAGCCGATGACCACGGCCCGGTAGCTGCCCGCCTTGGCGCGCTCGGCAAGAGTGGCGGCAACCGACTCGCGCGCGAAGGTCGCGAACTCCGCACCCTCGGCCACGAATACGACGTCAGCGCCATACGTGCCGAGTTGCGTTGCCTTGGCGGCGATGCCGGGTGCGCCGACAAGGAGCGCGTGCACGTCGCCGCCGCCGGTGGCATCAGCGAGTTGTCGCGCCGCCGTCACCGCCTCGAGGGCAATCTTGCGCAGCTCACCGCCGCGCGCTTCTGCAAATACCAGGACGTTCGCCATCACAGCACCTTCGCTTCGTTCTGGAGCAACTTGACGAGCTCCGGGATTGCCGTCACGCCTTCGCCGACGATGCGGCCGGCGGGCCGTTCAGGAGGCAGCTCCGCCTTCTGGGCGGTGACACGCACGGCGCCGAGCTGCGCGGGCTTGGATTCGAGCGGCTTCTTCTTGGCGGCCATGATGCCCTTGAGCGACGGATAGCGCGGGCGTGCGACGCCTTCGTCGATGGTGATCACGGCGGGGAGCGGGAAGGTGAGCATTTCTGCAGAGCCCTCCAGCTCGCGCCGCGCCATGCCGGCGCCATTCTCGATCTTGAGCTCGGACGCGGCCGTGACACAGGGCAGGCCGAGCAACTCGGCGACGGCGGTGCCGACGACGCCGGCGGAGCTGTCGAAGGCATGCTTGCCGAAGAGGATGAGATCGTAACCACCCGATGCGAGCTCGGCAGCGAGTGCCTTGGCGATGGCGAGACCGTCAGCGGGAACGGCGTCGGCCTTGAGGTGGACGGCGCGATCGGCGCCCATGCTCATCGCCTTGCGCAGCGATTCCTGCACAGTGTCCGGGCCGAGTGCGTAAACGACCGTCTCGCCCCCACCGGCCTTCTCGTTGAGCTGAAGGGCGGCTTCGACCGCGTAGCTGGCGAAGTCATCTATGTCGAACTTGAGTCCGGTCTCATCGATCGCGGCGCCAGAGGCGGCGATCCTGAAGCGCGACTCGGAGTCCGGGGTGCGCTTGATGCAGACGGCAATTTTCACCGCCGGTACCTCATGTGAAAAGATTCACATGAAGGTAGGTCGCGTGCTGCGATAGAGGAAGGCCAGCGCGGCAGGTGGCGCGCAACCACGGGCAGGGATACATTTACAAGCATAACGCCTACTAGCAATTCTGCTAGTATCTGATCTGCTATCGTGAGTCCCGATGTCCAATCCCTTCCGCATCGGCGTCGCCGTGCGCGGCGTGTTCTTCACCGATCGCGCGGACGAGACCGCGCGCACTGCAGCCATCCTGCAGGAGGGCGGTGCTCGCCTGCTCATGGTGGGGGAACGGCGCGTCGGCAAGACATCCGTGCTGCTGCGAGGCATCGAACGGGCCCAGCGCGCTGGCGGGCAGGCATTCCTCGTCGACTGTGGCACCGCCGGCAGTGCCCTCGAGATTGCCAATCGCGTCCTGAACGCCGCCACCCGAGCGCTCGGTCGTGACTGGTCCGCCACCGTCAGCGATCTCACGCGCCGCGTGCGCGGTCGCATCCAGGTGAGCACCGATCAGGCGGGAAGCCCCGCCATCAGCTTCGAGCCCACCTTCGCCAGTGACCCAACGGCGGACCACGCGGCACTCGGCGCGGTCCTCGACGCGCTGGACGCCCGCGCCAAGCGGGAGCGCCGCATCATCGGCATCGCGCTGGACGAGGTGCAGCGTCTCACCGGCATTCTGGGCGGGGAGCCCGGTGAGTGGGTACTGCGCGGGCTCCTTCAGCACCATCAACATCTTGGCTACGTGCTGGCGGGATCGGAACCGACCGTGCTCTCGGCCATGCAGGGCCGAGGCCGAGCCTTCTACCAGCAGCTCTCACTGCTCACTGTGGGCCCGATGGATCCGGCGCACTTTGCGCGGTGGATCGACGACAGGGCAGCGCGAGCGAACGTGACGGCAAGTGGATTGGGCGCTGCGTGCATCGCGCTCGCTGGCCCTCGCACGCGCGACGTTACGCAACTCGCGCGGGCCGCGTTCGCCGCCGCGCTCGCGCCGAACGCCTCGCGTGGCGCACGACGCGCGCTCACCGGCGCCGAGCTTGCCGACACAGGATTCTCGGATCTCGTCGCGGAGCAGTCCGACCCATTCCGGGCATTATGGGAAGGCCTGGCTCGCACGCGACAACAGGCGCTCCGGGCGCTGGCGGTGGGAGACGTGGGCCTCACCACGGAGGCCGCACGGCGCGCGTATGGACTTGGATCGAGCGGCGTGGTGGGCAGCGCGCTGACGGCGCTCCGTGACGCACGCGTGATCCTGCGCGCCGCGGACTATTCGGCTGGATACGTATTCGATAATCCGTACCTTCGCGGATGGGTCATCCGGAATGCCTTGCCCGACCTGGGGATCGTCCTGCCCGTGACGCACCTGCCGCGGGCGCGCGCCGGATGACTCCGCGTGCGCCCTACTTGAACGCGCTCAACCCGGTCACCGCCTGCCCCAGGATGAGCGTGTGCATGTCGTGCGTTCCTTCATAGGTGTAAACGCTCTCCAGATTCGCCATGTGCCGCATGGCGCTGTACTCGGCCAGGATGCCATTGGCACCGAGCAGCCGGCGCGCCTCGCGCGCAATGTCCGTCGCCATGTTGACGTTGTTGCGCTTGGCGAGCGACACCTGCTGCGGCGTGAACGTGCCAGCGTCCTTCAGCCGGCCGAGGTGCAGTGACACGAGCTGCGCCTTCACGATCTCGGTGAGCATGTCGGCCAGGCGGGCCTGCTGGATCTGGAAGCCGCCAATGGGCCGGTCGAACATCACACGCTGCTGCGCATAGTCGAGCGCTTCCTCGAAGCAGGCCATCGCTGCTCCAATTGCGCCCCACGAGATGCCATAGCGAGCCTGCGTGAGGCACATCAACGGACACTTCAGGCCACCGGACTTGGGTAACAAGGCGTCGGCACGCAGGTGCACGTCCTGGAATACCAGTTCGCTCGTGTCGCTCGCGCGAAGCGACAGCTTGCCCTTCTGGTCCTTGGCGGAAAAGCCCGGCGTATTCGTGGGGACGATGAAGCCGCGGATGGACTTGTCGCTCGGGTCGCCATTGGTCTTCGCCCACACGATGCAGATGTGCGCGGTGGAGCCATTGGTGATCCACATCTTGCCGCCGTTCAGGATCCAGGATCCGTCGGGCTGCTCCTTCGCCATCGTGACCATGCCGCTCGGGTTGGACCCGTAGTCCGGTTCCGTGAGTCCGAAGCAGCCGATGATTTCGCCGGTGGCCATCCTGGGCAGATGCGCGTGCTTCTGCTCTTCCGTGCCGAATGCATAGATGGGGTACATCGCGAGCGCACCCTGCACGCTGGCGAACGACCGCACGCCCGAGTCGCCGCGCTCGAGCTCCTGCATGATGAGCCCGTACTGCACGTTGTTCAGGCCGGCACAGCCGTATTCCTCGGGCAGGTTGGCACCGTAGACACCCAGCGCACCCATTTCCGGAATGAGCTCCCTGGGGAAGCGACCCTGCACGTATGCGTCGCCAATGATGGGCAGCACGCGCTCGTCCACGAAGCGCCGCACGCTGTCGCGCACGGCGCGTTCTTCCTCGGAGAGCACACTGTCGATGTCATAGAAGTCGAGCATGGATCGCGGATGGGAATGGGGAGTGGGCCGGGGTGAAAGATAATCACACCGAGCCGGCGCGCGGGCCTCCTGCGGCGGAGCGCCGCACGGCCTATATTCGCCGCTCGTCACCGTCCGCACTGCACCACACTTCTACACACACGCCATGCGCCGCCATCCGGCCGTTCTCCTCTCCGTTCTCGTGTTTGCGTCAGCGACCGCGCTGGCTGCCCAGTCCGTGGCGAAGCGCCCGCTCCGCGCGAACGACATGTACGCGCTGCGCGGCGTGAACGATCCACAACTGTCGCCCGACGGCGCATGGGTGGCCTACTCCGTGGCGGCGATCGACTCGGCGAAGGACAAGTCCGACACCGACCTGTGGATGTCGAGCTGGGACGGAACGCAGAGCATTCGCCTCACGTCCACGCCGGAAGGCGAGAGCACGCCACGCTGGAGCCCGGACGGCCGCTACCTCGCGTTCGTATCGGGCCGGCAGGAGGGCAAAGGCGGACAGATATGGTTGCTGGACCGGCGCGGCGGCGAAGCGCAGCGCCTCACCACGATCAAGGGTGGCATCTCGGACTTCGCGTGGTCGCCCGACGCGAAGCGCCTCGTGCTCGTGCTCGACGAAGAGACGGATTCCGTCGCGCGGAAGGACACCGCGACGCACACGACACCGAAGCCCATCGTCATCGACCGCTACAACTTCAAGCGCGACGTTGCGGGATACCTCGGTACCAAGCGCACGCACCTCGCGCTGTTCGATGTGACGACGAAGAAGATCGATTCGCTCACGAGCGCCATCCACGACGACGACCTGCCGAGCTGGTCGCCTGATGGCATGCGCATCGCATTCGTGCGCACCCCGATTTCAGAGCCGGGCAAGGGGCGCGAGAGCGACGTCTACGTGATGGATGCGCGGAAGGGCGCGTTGCCGAAGCAGCTCACCGATTTCGATGGGCCGGACGGTGGCCGGCCATCGTGGTCGCCGGATGGACGGTGGATCGCCTTCGTGCGCGGCGATGAACCGAAGTACAGCGCCTACAGCATCAACAAGCTGGCAATCGTGGCAAGCGATGGCAGCGCACCGGCGCGGGTGGTGACCTCGCGTCTCGACCGACCGGTGTCGGCCGTGCGCTTTGCCGCCGACGGACAGTCCGTGTTCGCTACCCTGTCCGACGATCGCGCCGAGCCCTTCGTGCGTATTCGCGTGGCCGATGGCAGCGTGGACCGCGTGCTCGCCGGTCGCCGCACCGTGCTGGGGTACAGCATGCTGACTGATGGCCGTACGGCAGTGCTGCTCTCTACTCCCGAGCGCGCGCCGGAGGTTTACGCGCTCGACGGCACGACGCCACGGCAGCTCTCACACCAGAACGACTCGCTGTTCGCGCTGCTCTCGCTCTCGAGCGTGGAGGACATGACGTCAAGGAGCAAGGACGGCACCGAGGTGCACTCCCTGCTCTACCGGCCCCTGAACGGAACGGCGGGGGTGCGCGCGCCCACCGTGCTGTACATCCACGGTGGTCCGAACGGGCAAGACGCCTACCACTTCGACTTCGACCGCCAGTTATTCGCAGCGAACGGCTACGCGGTGCTCGGCGTGAATTATCGCGGGTCGGCGGGACGCGGCACGGATTACCAGCGCGCGATCTTCGCTGATTGGGGCAACAAGGAAGTCCAGGACCTGATCGGTGCTGTTGACCAGGCCATCAGCATGGGGGTCTCGGATCCCAATCGGCTGGGCATCGGAGGGTGGAGCTACGGCGGCATCCTCACCGATTACACAATCGCCACCACGCAGCGCTTCAAGGGGGCGGTGAGCGGCGCGGGCAGCGCGCTCCAGCTCTCGATGTACGGCATCGACCAGTACATCTCGCAGTACGACCTGGAGATCGGTGTGCCGTGGAAGGAACAGGACAAATGGCTCAAGATCTCCTATCCGTTCTTCCATGCAGACCGGATCACCACGCCCACGTTGTTCATGGGCGGGCAGAACGACTTCAACGTGCCGATCGCGGGTGGCGAACAGATGTACCAGGCACTCCGGACGCTGGGCATCGACACGCAACTGGTGATCTACCCCAATTCGTTCCACGGGATCACGGTGCCGAGCTACCGCGCGGATCGCTACACGCGCTTCCTGGGGTGGTACGACAAGTACGTAAAGGGCCCAACGACAGCGATGCTGCCGTAAGGGGATTCAGGTGTTGGCAATCGTCAAAGCTCTTTCGTAGTCCTCCGCGTTCCTCCGCGTTCCTCCGCGTTCCTCTGTGGTTCAAGCAGTTTGCCTTTGAACCACGGAGGTACGCAGAGGTACGCGGAGGAGGACAAC
>JACMOE010000264.1 GCA_014378185.1 Gemmatimonadaceae bacterium
GGCCGGTATGGCCGAACACTGCGATTTCGACACGCAGGTCACCACCCAGGGTGAGTCGCTGGATGGGGAAACACGCCGTTTGCGCCCCGATATGGTGGTGCGGCTTCCCGGCAGTAGATCGGTTATTGTGGATGCCAAGGCGCCATTATCGGCATATCTGGACGCCAATACAGCGACAGACGAGCGAGAACGCACCCGACTGCTCCGCGCGCATGCCGCGCAGCTACGCACCCACGTGGACGCACTCGCCCGAAAGTCTTATTGGACGCAGCTCGGACACGGCACCACACCGGAATTCGTCGTCCTCTTCCTGCCCGGAGAGGCCTTCTTCGCGGCCGCGCTCGAGCAGGACGGGGCCCTCCTGGATGACAGCGCCGCGCGCGGGGTCATTCTCGCCACCCCAACCACGCTCATCGCGCTCCTCAAGTCAGTGGCCTTCGGATGGCGCGAAGCCCGCATGGCCGACAGCGCACGCGAGATCAGCACCCTCGGCACCACCCTCTACGACCGGCTGGCTACCCTGGGCGAACATTTCGCCGAGCTGCGCGCTAGTCTCGATGGCGCAGTCACGAGCTACAACCGCGCCGTGGGAACCCTTGAATCCCGCGTCTTCGTCACCGCCCGCCGGCTGAAGGAACTGGGCGCCGCTGCCGACCGTTCGGGACTCGATCTGCTCGAACCGGTGGACGGCCGCGCTCGCATCCTTCAGGCTTCCGAGTTCGCCAGCAACGAGCACGACACCGTTCGCCACCCCGCACCGCGAGGCACGACACCGACATGACTGAAGACACAGGACACAGCTGGTCCATCGACAGCATCGAGGAGGGCATGGCTCGCATCGAGGAAGATGGCGGCCGCATGTTGACCGTGCCGGTGACAATGCTCCCCGCAGGGGCGAAGGAAGGTCAACTCCTGCGCGTCACGCTCTCGGATGCCACCAAGGGAGAGTCCGTGCCCACCTCCATCATCATCGACCACGCCGCCACCGCAGCCGCCCTGAAGAAATCCGCGGCAACCACCGCAGAGGCGATGAAGAACTCGGCGAAGCGCGACCCCGGTGGCGACGTCATCCTCTGACCCGACCACGGCTTCAGCGTTCTTCACCGTTGGCGCGTCAACAATAGACGTGCATCGCTCACATCCAATACACATCATGAAGATCCGTCTTCTCTCGATCGCAGCAGCCGCCGCCATCGCTGGCTGTGGTGGCTCCCAGCCCCAGGCCGCACCCGCCCCCGCGCCACGCCAGGCCTCGGCCGGCGGCCGTACCGCAAACGGTCTTCCGCAAGGCGGATCGCCTGACGCCGCACAGCAGGACACCGCCGGACGCGCCCTTGGCGGCGCCGGTGGGCCGACCGCAACCACACCCCGCCCCTACGCTCGCGTCATCACCAGCGAAGCCAGGACGCGCCGCGGACTCTTTTCCACGCACCGCGTGGGCGACAAGCTCTACTTCGAGATTCCCGCCAGGGAGATGAACACGGACGAGCTCATCGTCGGCCGCTATGCGCGCGCCGCGGCAGCCGATCCCAACCTCCCGGGCGGTGGCTTCGGCAACTACGGCGGCGACCAGTTCTCCGAGTCCGCCGCTCGCTGGGAGCGCATCGGCAACCGCGTCATCCTGCGCGCTCCGTCGTACGCCATCACGGCCGACACCTCGCTCCCAGTCTACCGCGCGGTCGTCGCATCCAACTACGCGCCGATTGTCGCCATCTTCAACGTGGATACCTACGGGCCCGACAGCGCCGCCGTCATCGACGTCACGCGCCTGTTCACCACATCCATCCCCGAGCTCAGCGCCATTCGCGGACAGATCGATCCCGCGCGATCCTTCGTCGAGCGGGTGGTCGCCTTCCCGGATAACGTGGAAGTCGAAGCCACCCAGACCGGCACCTCGGCCGCACCCGGCGGCGCACCGTCAGCACCCGGCGGCGCCCCGCGCCCCGCGCAGAGCGTGCTCGCACACTGGAGCATCGTCAGGCTTCCCCAGCAGCCCATGATGCCGCGCCGTTTCGATGAGCGCGCCGGCTTCTTCTCCGAACACTACGTGGACTTCGGCGCCGACAGCCGCGCCGCGCGTCGCCAATACATCACCAGGTATCGTCTCGAGTGCGCCGGCCCAGCAGACGCCAGCGGCCTCTGCACGCCCAGGCAGCCCATCGTCTATTACGTCGATCCCAACACCCCCGCGCAGTGGAAGCCGTGGGTGCGCAAGGCCATCGACGACTGGAAGCCCGCCTTCGAGGCCGCCGGCTTCAAGGACGGCATCGTCGCCATGGACGCGCCAGCCAACGATCCGGACTGGTCGCCCGAAGACATCCGCCACACCGTCATCCGCTGGCTGCCCAGCACCACGGAGAACGCCGTCGGTCCGCACGTCAGCGATCCGCGCACTGGCGAAATCCTCAACGGCTCCGTCCGCATCTTCCAGAACGTCATCAACCTCAACCGCGACTGGTACTTCACGCAGGCGTCGCAGCTCGACGCCCGTGCCCGCACGTTCCCGTTTCCGGACTCACTCACGGGCCGCCTGCTCGAGTTCGTCGTCGCCCACGAAATCGGACACACCATCGGCCTGCAGCACGACCAGATCGGCAGCTCCACCTATCCCGCGGATTCAGTGCGCAGCGCATCATGGGTGCACCGCATGGGGCACGCGCCGAGCATCATGGATTACTCGCGCTACAACTACGTGGCGCAGCCCGAGGACAAGATCGCCCTCGAAGACATCATTCCGCGCGTAGGCCCGTACGACACGTGGGCCATCGGCTGGGGCTACCGTCCCATCCCCAACGCCACCACACCCGAGGCCGAGCGTGCGACGCTGGAGCGGTGGACACGCATCCAGGATACGGTGCCCTGGTTCCGCTTCTCCGCCAACAACGACTTCGGCGGCTTCGGCACCCTCAGCGAGGCGGCCGGTGACGCCGACCCGGTCAAGTCCACCGCGCTCGGCTTCAAGAACCTGCATCGCGTGATCGGCTATGTCGCCGGCGCCGCGATCAGGACCGGCGAAGACAACAGCGACCTCAAGGAAGTGTACGACCGCACCGTCGGCCAATGGGCAACGGAGGCCGGTCACGTGACC
>JACMOE010000025.1 GCA_014378185.1 Gemmatimonadaceae bacterium
CGGAACGAGTCGCGGGCACCGAGGCGGGCGGCAATGTCGTGTTCCCCACGCTCAAGGTGAAGGACTTCAACTTCACGTCGCTGTCCGACGCGGTGTAGGCTCGTGTCGTCCTGAGTGAAGCGAAGGACCTGCTCGGCGAGGAACAGGAACAGGTCCTCCGCTGACGCTCAGGACGACAGCCCGCATTCCAATTAGCTTTCGGATTGATTCGCACCGCCACCGTCGCACACGCCGTCACGATGACCGAGCAACAGCCCACCGAAACCGAGTCCGCCGAACCAACGCCCAGCTGCCCGAAGTGTTCGGGCGACATGTGGGACAACCGCGTTGGCAAGCGCAACCCCAAGGCTCCCGACTTCAAGTGCAAGGATCGCGAATGCGAGGGGGTCATCTGGCCGCCGCGCGACGCCAATCCTGCAGCGGTACCTGCGGCACTCGTGGCCAGTTCCAATGCCCCGGCTGCCACCGCGGACGGCATGCCGCTGTGCCCCACCTGTGGCGGTGCGATGTGGGACGACCGCCTCACCAAGCGCAACCCCAAGGCGCCCGACTTCAAATGCAGGAACAAGCCGAAGGAGCGCGGCGGCCCGGGTTGCGAGGGCGTGATCTGGCCGCCTCGTAGCGGCGCCAGCCCCTTCCCGGCGCCCGTGCCGCGAGCGGCTGGCAGGCCCGGCGCGTCATCACCACCGCCCAACGACGCACCCCCGCACTCCGAGCCCCCGCCGTTCGACGACACGCCCTTCCCTGACGATGACGACCTGCCGTTCTAAGGTCCTACGCTGCGCTCGGGACGAGATGCTCACTTTCCACCTGCTCGGCCTTCCCTAGACTCTCGTCCGTGAACATCGAGCAACAGGAACTGGAAGCCGAACTGCTGGTTGGTGCCGCGCAGGCGGTTCGTGCCGCGCAGGCCGGTGCCGCGCTCAACCTCGTGCTCGCCTTCGTCAAGATCGGCTCCGGCATCGTGGGCCACACCTACGCGCTTGTGGCGGACGGCGTGGAATCTCTTGCCGATGTCGTCTCCTCGCTCATCGTCTGGGGCGGCGTGGCACTCGGCGCCCGCCCGCCCGACGAAGATCATCCCTTCGGTCATGGCAAGGCGGAGTCTCTCGCCGCCTCCGCGGTGTCGATCCTGCTGCTCATCGCGGCAGTCGGCATTGCGCTTCAAGCAGTTCGCGAGATTCGCACTCCGCACGAATTCCCGGCCACGTGGACACTCGGCGTCCTGCTCGGCGTTGTCGTGGTGAAATCGGTGCTTGCCCGTCGAGTGAAGAGCGTGGGCCTGCGCAGCGGCAGCGCCGCGGTCGAGGCGGATGCGGCGCACCACCTGAGCGACGCGATCACGTCTGCCGCGGCCTTCATCGGCATCTCCGCCGCACTGCTGGGGCGTCATTTCGGCGGCGGGCCGCGCTGGGCCGCGGCAGATGACTGGGCGGCCCTTGTGGCCTCAGTCGTGATCGCATGGAACGGCGTCGCCATGTTCCTGGCGGGACTCCACGACCTGATGGACAGGACGCCCGGCGAACCCGTGCTCGCACCGCTGCGCGCGGCTGCGCTCCGCGTGGACGGCGTGCGCGCCATCGAGAAGCTCGCCGCGCGGCGCGTTGGCGTCGGCTATCGCGTGACTGTCCACGTGCAGGCAGATTCGACCACCACGCTCGCCGACGCACACGCGCTCGGCGGCCACGTGAAGTACGCCATGTGCCGCGCGGTGCCACGCATCCAATCCGTGCTCGTCCACATGGAACCGTACGACGGGACTACAGCAGCGCCTTGATCCAGCCGCCGTCCACCGGGATCGACGCGCCAGTCGTGTAGCTCGCACGGTCCGAGGCGAGAAAGGCCACCATTGCCGCGAACTCAGCGGGCTCACCGAGTCGCGCCATCGGAATCTGGCTCTCCCACACGGCACGCTCGGCGTCAGCGCTCGTGTGCTTCAGCGCCGCATTGCGTTCCGCCAGCTCCACCACGCGCTGCGTCCGCGTGTAGCCGGGCATCACGTTGTTCACCGTGATCCCGAAGGGCGCCACCTCGTTCGCAAGGGTGCGTGCGAAGCCGGTGACGGCGGCGCGCACACTGTTGGAGAGAATGAGGTTGTCCACCGGCTGCTTCACGGCAATGGACGTGACGTTGATGATGCGCCCCCACCGCCGCTCCTTCATCCCCGGCAGCACTCCCCGTGTGAGTTCGACCACGCTCACGAGGTTCTGGCGCACGGCTTCGGCCCACGCCTCGGCGGAGTGCGCCTCGAACGGACCCGCCGGCGGTCCGCCACCATTCGTCACGAGCACGTCCACTCGACCGAATTCCGTGTGCGCGCGCTCCACCACGCGCGCGATGTCGGGCATGCTGGACAGGTCCGCCACCACCTCCACCACGCGCGCACCGGTGGCGGCACGAATGAATGCCGCCGTCTCGCGCAGTGCATCCGCGCCGCGCGCGCAGATCACGAGGTGCGCGCCCTCGTGTGCAAGCTCCTCCGCCACCGCGCGCCCCAGCCCGCGGCTCGCCGCCGCAACCAGGGCAACCTTTCCCGACAGGCCGAGATCCATGGCTACTTCGTCGAGTGGAAGTAGCTGTCCGTCCCGTCCAGCCAATCCTGCCGGGGTGGATTGAAGATGTCCACGTCGAGCGTGTCCTCGAGCGCCCGCGCCTCGTGCACCACGTTCGACGGGATGTGCAGCACTTCACCAGCGCGGACGATCACCTCGCGCGCGCGGTCCGCGCCGATGTAGAAGTGCAGCGCGCCCGAGATGATATATGTGAGCTGCTCGTTATGGTGTGAATGCTGCGGCACGAGCGCGTCCTTCTTGAGGTACACGTGCGCCAGCATCATTCCGTCGCCCGTGATGAGCTTGCGCGAGATGGCATCCGTGACGCGCTCCTCCGGAATGTCGGTCCAGCGAAAGTGTCGGACGTCTGTGTGTGGCATGGCCGTGGATGGATGAAGCGGTAAGATGGGCCGCGTCGCAGCCGTCAGCGCGCGGGGCGTGCGACTAATCGTAATCGCCGCTGGGTTCTCTGCGCCGTTCCCTCGCCGCGCGTCCACCGCCTCCCGCGCGGCACCGTGCCACCTCGAGGCCGGTGAGGCATGCCGACAGCCATACACCCCCCGCTGCCAACCCGGCCACGATATCACTGAAATACCGCTCGCCCAGGTACATCCGCCCAAAGCTGATCGCGAGCACCAGCCCCATGGCGGCGACCGCGATGAGCACGCGCGTTCGGTGCCCCCGCACGGTGAGCACCAGGAAGTAGGCGATCATGCCGTAAC
>JACMOE010000265.1 GCA_014378185.1 Gemmatimonadaceae bacterium
CGCCTTCGCCGTGAATGGGCGAGCGGCGCGCCAGCCGGTTGCCGCCAGCTGCGATACGTCCGACTTGGCGAGCGAGCGAATGATCCGGCCGGTGTGCGCGTCGCGGAGCACCGACTCGACCGGCTTGTCTATTCCCGACATGCGATCCACGAGATATCGACCGCTCGGGCTCACGACGACGTCATGATAGACGTTCTCCGGCGTGAGCAGGGTGAGGCCCGACCCATCGAAATTCACGCGGTACAACGCAGGATAGTAGAGGAAGCGATTTTGCTCGCGGCCACGCGCAGTGAAGAACACCTGCTGGCTTGCCTCGTCCACGTTGACGACCTTGCCGACTTGCCAGGGGCCGCTTGTGATCTGGTTCTTCACGCGTCCGTCCGACCCCATGCGCCAGAGGTGACCCCAGCCGTCGCGCTCGGACCACCAGATGACATCCTGGCCGCTCTCGGTCACATACCAACTCGTCTCGTCCGTGGGCGGCGACGCCTCGACGTACGTCTTCGTGGTATCGCGTGCGAGAGTGCGGGCCTTTCCATCAGCGGCATCCACCACCCAGAGATACGCGCTCTTCGACGCGCGCGTGATACCGCTGAGCCGCACCTGGCTCGACGCGGCGTTCCACACCGAGTCGCGCAACGAGCCGGACACGTTCAGCTGTGCGACCGATGTGGGCAGGAGGACCGGCACGTTGGTCCTTCCCACGCGGTCGAGGATGTGCGCACCGGGCCTGGGGATCACGGAGTCGCCCGGAAGCGCATAGGGCTGCGTGAACGTACGCGGACGCTGCGAGGTGTAACTGATGTACGGCATCGTCCCCACGCCGCGATCGTCCATGCGGGCCACGAGGAGATGACGCGAATCCGGCGCCCAGAAAATCTGCGGATGTCGCGGTGGCATATGCGCGGCGATCAGTTGCTGTGGCGTGGGATCGTTCAGGCCATATGACCACCCGGCGATCCCGTCGTTGGTGAGCTGAGTGGTATCCCGGCCATCGCGCGACCGTACAAAGACATTATGGTTGTTCACGAACGCCTCCCACTTCGTGTCTGGGGACAGGACGAATGGGACCTCGCTCGGCAGCGTGTCCGCGCTGGTGCACGTGTACGCCACGATGTCGCACGTGACCCGCCTGCGCCCCGCCCGGAACTCGATGTGGTGCTCATCCTGCTCGTCCCGCGCGAACTTGAACGTGCGGAACGGAAGCTTGTTTGGATCGTAGGATGTGTCAGTGGCGATGGTGATCGCCGCCGCCAGTTTCGCGTTGTCGAACAGGGGTCGCGCGGAGGAGGTGGCGGGATCGACAACCAGGAAGTCGGCCCCGGCACTGGTCGTGTTGCGGAACCAGAAGCGGTTGCCGTCCTTGTACCATTTTGGCGTCACGCTGTCGCCGAATACCAGGCGCGCCGTGAACCAGGGAAGCATCTGCTCGGCGCGGGCGTATCGCTCCACGATGGAGCGGCGCCCTGCTGGTCCGTCAGACGGTGTTGAACGCGGGCCGCCATCCTGCGCACCACTCGAGGATGCGACGAGGACAAGGAGGGAGACAGCGACAGTCGGGAAACGCACGGGAGGACTCGTCAGGGTCAGGGTTGGAATGGCACGAGCGGGATGCGTCCGTGCCCACACGAGCGCGCAGGCGGTTCCATCGACGGCTCGGCGCCATCGTAGTCCGCAAATGTGCGTTCCGCAAGTTGGGAGGCCGCTCGAGTTCCATCGAGGCAGGTTGCTCAGGGCATCTTGCTCGTGGAGAAGGCTCCGTGCATATCTCGCATGAAGCACACACGGACCGCCGTGTGGCTCCTTCACCCTTCGGGAGACAAGTCATGGGCGCACAATTTCCTTCACTGGCCGCTCGGCGGCTGGTGTTCACCGTCGGTGCGCTATCGCTCGGCGCGCTCAGTGCAGGCGCCCAGGAGCACCACGCAGGGACGGAATCGCCACGGCCATGGCCTCCTGTCGCCACGTTCTCGATCCTTGGTTATGATCCCGCCACCGGTGAAGTTGGCGGCGCCGTCCAGTCACGGGTATTCAGCGTCGGCAACGGCGTGCTTTGGGCGGAGGCGGGTGTCGGCGCAGCCGCGACGCAGGCAATCGTCGACGTCAGTTATGGTCCACAATCAATCGCCCTCCTCCGCGACGGACTGAAACCAGCGGACGTCGTGAAGCAGGTGTGGGCGCGCGATCCTGACCCGCGTCCGGATGACTGGACCAAGCTGGGTCGCCAGTTCGCGGTCATCGACGCCACCGGGAATGTTGCCGCATTTACTGGTTCGAAGGCCACGACGTGGGCTGGCGACAAGCAGGGCCGGTTCTGCACCGCCCAAGGCAACATCCTCGCTGGCCCCGAGGTCGTGACCGCCATGGTGGAAGCATTCGAGAACACTACGGGCCATCTGTCGCTTCGTTTGCTGGCGGCGCTCGAAGCAGGGCAGAAGGCCGGAGGTGACAAGCGTGGTATGCAATCCGCCGCGATGCTCATCGTGAAGAAGAACGCCGGCGTCTGGCTGCACAATGATGTGGTCGTTCGCCTCCAGGTTGACGACAACCCGGAGCCCATCACGGAACTTCGACGGCTAGTGGAGAAGGCGGCAAGCCAGCGAGCTCGCGTCACGGCGCGCTGAAAACCCACACCGCGCCATTGCGTGCTCGCTGACTTTCCGATCGAGGTCAATATGCCATATCAGTCGTCCGGGACCATCTCGCGAATTCGCCGATCCGTGTTCTTCTGCGCTCTGGCCTCCCTCATTGCGTGCGGGCCGGGAGGCACCGCCGCCGGCACTCCGATACCCGGTGCCACCATCTCGCCACACTCCGCTTCGGCAACGAAGGGTATGGTGGTGTCCGCGAGTGCCATTGCCAGCGACGTTGGACGCAACGTGCTCGTGGCCGGTGGCAACGCGGTCGATGCCGCGGTCGCAACCGCCTTTGCGCTTTCGGTCACCTATCCTGTTGCTGGCAACGTCGGGGGCGGTGGCTTCATGGTCATTCGCCTCCCGGACGGTCGCGCCACGACCATCGACTTCCGCGAGATGGCGCCGCGCAGCGCCACACCCAGCATGTTCACCAATGCGACCGGAGAATACTCCTCCACCATTCATCATCGCAGCCACAAGTCGGTAGGCGTGCCCGGAACCGTTGCCGGTTTTGCCCTGGCGCATGGAAAGTACGGCCGAACCGATTGGCGCCGCCTCGTCGATCCCGCCGTGCACCTCGCCAGCGATGGCTTCAGTGTGCCACCCGGTCTCGCGCAGTCGCTTGCCGGAGCTCGGGCATATCTGGGTATCTACCCTTCGAGTCTCGCGGCATTCTACAAAAATGGGGAGCCCTACAACGCAGGTGATCGTTTCCGGCAGCCAGATCTCGCCGCCACGCTCGCGCGCATTCGCGATCACGGACGGGAAGGCTTTTACCACGGGGAGACCGCGCGACTACTCGCGGCGGAAATGCGGCGCGGCGGTGGGTTGATCACCGAAGCGGATCTTGCCGCATACGAAGCGAAGGAACGTGCGCCTGTTCGCGGCACGTATCGCGGCTACGACGTCATCTCCATGCCGCCCCCGAGCTCGGGTGGCGTCGCGATTGTGGAGATGCTGAATATCCTTGAAGGGTACGATCTCGCGTCTATCGGACATGAGTCACCCCGGTACGTGCACCTCGTCGCCGAGGCAATGCGCCGCGCGTTCCTCGACCGTGCACGCTACCTCGGCGATCCCGACTTTACGAAGCCGCCACTGGAGCGACTGACGAGCAAGGCATACGCCGCGGAGCTACGCGCGACGATTCTCGACGACCGGGCATCGCCCTCACGTCCGGCGCAGGTTGCGGTGCGGTACGAGAGTGATCAGACCACGCACTTCTCCATTGTCGATGCCGACGGCATGGCCGTATCCGTGACCTATACCCTCGAGAACGGATACGGACTGGGCGCCGTCGTGGCGGGAGCGGGCTTTCTCCTGAACAATGAAATGGGCGACTTCAACGGCAAGCCCGGACTCACTGATACCACTGGACTGATCGGCACGGATCCCAATATTGCCCTGCCCGGCAAGCGCATGCTATCGAGCATGACGCCAACGATCATCGCGCGCGACGGAAAGCTCGTTGCCGTTGTGGGAAGCCCGGGTGGACGCACCATCATCAATACGGTGCTCCAGGTGGTGCTCAACCTCGTGGACGGAGGGATGGGTATACAAGCCGCGGTAAATGCGCCGAGGTTCCACCATCAATGGCTTCCCGACGTGCTCTTCACGGAACACAACGGACTCCCTGCGCCTACGGTGGCGGCGCTCGAAGCAATGGGCTACCACGTGCGCGACGGAGGTGAGCAGGGCACCGCGCACTCCATCTTCGTCGATCCCCGCACGGGCACGCGGGTCGGAGCCGCGGATCCCCGTGATGCGGACGCGGGCGCCTCGGGCCACTAACGCACTTACACCGTCGGCGCCCACCCCGACGCATAGCTCCGTTGCCACCACTTCATCGCGTCGGTATCGCCAATGATGTGCCCGTTCCGTGGATCCGTCGCGAGCTTGCGCCCAGTGACTTGCGACGCCGGTAGCGGGAGTTGATTCGTCCCACCCGTTCAGAAGGCGCATGGATGGCATTCCCCGATCGATTGTGAAGTGAGCCCATAGTCAGGATTCTTCACGCAC
>JACMOE010000266.1 GCA_014378185.1 Gemmatimonadaceae bacterium
CCCTTGCCACCGGTTGGACCGCCGCCGGCCACCGGCGGAGCCGTCATGGCCGCGCTCGCGGGTGCCGCGTTGGGCGTGGCAGTCTTCGGCGTACGGACCACTGGCTTCCTGGAAGGCGCCTTCATGCGCGCCGGCTCAGGCATCTCCCGGGCGAGCGGCGCAGGCTTTGGCACTGTCGCAACGGGCGCCGGCGTCGCCGGTTCCACGACCCCGACCCGCCGCTCGCCCGCTGGCGCCGCGATCAGGCTCACCTTGTAGATAGGGGCAGACGACGCACGGGGTACAGGGCGAAAAATGAGGAAGGCGGCAGCCGCGGCAACATGCAGCACCAGCGAGAGGGCAATCGGTGCACGCAGTGAGAGTCCACGCTCGACCGCCACGACACTCACGGCGACTGCTCCGGATCCGTCATGAGCCCCACGTCACCAACACCGGCCGCGCGCATGATCGCGATGACCTGCGTCACGATACCGTACGGCACGCCCGCATCGCCGCGCAGGTACACGCCGTCGCTGGTTCGCTTCGCCGCCAGCGAGCGGAACGCCGAGCGAAATTCAGACAGCGTCATGCGCGTCTCGTCCACGTACACGGCGCCCGACTTGTCAATGGTCACCACCATCCCGCTCTTCGGATCAAGTGGCTTCGCCTCGGCCTTCGGCAGCGCGACGTCCACGCCGCCCTGCATCATCGGCGCCGTGATCATGAAGATCACGAGGAGCAGGAGCATGACGTCGATGAGGCTGACGACGTTGATCTCCGCATTCAGCGGCATTTCCCGGCGTCGCCGTCTCATGCTAGACACGTCCTTCGCGCACGAGCATCGCAATGATCGTCGTGCCAAACCCCTCGAGCAGGTTGTCGAGCCGATTCAACCGGTTCGCGAGGATGTTGTACCCGAACGTGGCCGGGATGGCGACCGCGAGTGCGGCCGCGGTTGCGATCAGCGCAGCCGCGACACCGGGTGCCACCGCCGCGAGGTTGCCGGATCCGCGCGTCGCGATGCCGAGGAATGCGGTGATGATCCCGAGCACGGTGCCGAGCAGGCCAATGAGCGGGCTGGCCGATCCGATGGTGGCGAGCCATGGGAGAAACCGCCCCAACCGGTCGCGTTCCGAGAGCGCTTCGGCATCGAGCACCAGGCGGAGTGTCTCCACGCGCGACGCCGCGGCGGTGGGAGACAACGGCATCACGGGATCATCGGAGAAGCTTGTGTGCGGCCGGGACGGCCCCACGTCGCCCACGAACTGCAGCGCGCGCACGAGCAGGCGCTGCGCGGCATTCGGCGACGAGTGTTTGGAGACCTCCCCCGCCGCGGACAGGCGCGACGCCCGCTCCACCTCGCGCGCAAAGGCCGTGGCCAGGCGCAGTGACCTGGACAACTCGCGTCCCACGCCCAGCATGATGGCCCAGCTCACCAGCGACAGCACCACAAGGATGGCGAGCACGACGTGCGTTTCCGTACCCGCGTTCATGACGAGATCCTTCGGCGTGGTAGGCACAGCGGCCCCTACCTGCAGCAGGGCGCTCACGAGCGTCCCGTCGCGCGGTCGCGATCCTGAAACCACGTGAAGGTGCGCAATAGCCCGTCCTCGAGCGACACCTGGGGACGCCAGCCGAGTATCGAGGTTGCCTTGCCGACGTCGAGATAGGACGTTCGCTGTTCGCCGGGTCGCGCTGGCGCATGCCGCACCGGCGCAGAGGAACCCGCGGCGTGACTCAGCGTGTGTGCGAGATGCAGGACGTCTGTCGCGATGCCCGTACCCACGTTGAAGGCGCGTGCGTCGAGCAGCTCCGTGGGCGGCAGTGCGTGCGTGGCGCCGCGAAATGTCGCGTCCACCACATCGCCCACGTACACGTAGTCCCGCGTCTGCAACCCGTCGCCGAAGACGGTGAGCGGCTCACCCGACAGGATGCGCCCGCAGAAAATCGCCACGACACCAGCCTCCCCATGGGGATCCTGGCGCGGTCCATAGACGTTCGCATACCGCACCACGGCGTACTCGAGCCCGTGCACACGCCCGAAGTACGCGAGGTAGTGCTCCACGGCCAGCTTGGAGATCGCGTACGGCGACTCCGGATTCTTGTCGAATGTCTCGACGTTGGGCGGCACCGTGAAGTCGCCGTAGATCGCGCCGCCCGTCGAGGAGAAGACCACCCGCGTGCGAGGAGAGTGCACATGCACCGCCTCCAGCAGGTTGAGCGAGCCAAGCACGTTCACCTGTGCATCGAAGACGGGATCGGCCACGCTCTTCCGCACGTCCATCTGCGCCGCGAGGTGCACCAGCACGTCGGGCGTCAGCGCGCGCACCAGCTCCGCGGCGGCCACGTCCCGGACGTCGAGCTCGTGAAAGACGGCGGCGGAGGGCACATTGGCCTTTCGACCATTGGAAAGGTTGTCCACCACGTGCACTGTCCATCCTTCAGCAAGGAATCGGTCGGCAACGTGCGACCCGATGAATCCCGCCCCGCCAGTGATGAGCACCGTCTTCATTCGTTCTCGTCCCTGGTGATGTTGGAAGGCTGCGCCTCACCATCGGCGCTCGCGGACTCGGCTGGCCGCTCGTCGAGCGCGAACAGGTACCGCGCAGCATCCACGACGCCGAGTCCGCGACCGTTTGCCGCAGCGGCGCGCAGGCGCACCGATGGCTCGTGCAGGAACTTGTTCGTGAGCGATTGCGCGAACTGCTCGACCACGGCGCGCTGACCCGGCGTAAGATCGCCCAGCCGGCGCATGGCGACGTCCAGTTCCTGCGCGCGCACGCGATTCATCTCCTGGCGTAACTGCATCAGCACCGGCACCGCGGACAGGCCGGCGACCCATGACCAGAAGGTCTCGACCTCCTCGGCGATCACGATCTCCGCCGCGGGAAGCTCGCCCTTGCGGCGCTCCACACTGGCATTCACCACGGCATGCAGGTCGTCGAGATCGTACAGGTAGACGTTCTCGAGCCGTCCGACCTCGGGTTCCACGTCCCGCGGCAACGCGATGTCGAGGATGCAGAGGGGGCGGTGGCCGCGCCGCTCCACGGCGGCACGCACTCGGTCCACGTTCACCACGGGTCGCGACGAGGCGGTGGAGCACAACAGCAAGTCCACGTCCGCGAGCGCCACCCACGCCTCGTCGTAGTGCACAGCGGTTGCGCCGTATTGCTCGGCAAGCGCCTGCGCTCGCTCGAACGTGCGATTGGCCACGATCGCCGCCTGCACGCCTTCCTGCTGTAGGGAGGCCAGCGCCAGCTCGGCCATCTCGCCGGCGCCGAGCACCATTGCACGGCGGCCGGCGAGCGCGCCAAAGATCTTCTTGGACAGCTGCACGGCCGCTGAACTCACGCTCAGCGCGCCGTGCCCCAGCCTGGTTTCGCTCCGCACGCGACCGCCCGTGAGCAAGGCGCTCTGGAACAACCGATTCAACACGGCCCCACTCTCGGCGCGGCTCACCTCCCAGGCGTCGCGGACCTGGCCGTGGATCTGCGCCTCGCCAACGACCATGGATTCGATGCCGGAGGCGACCCGGAACAGGTGCGCTGCGGCGTCGCGGTCGCGGCGGACATATCCGAATTGACTCGCATCGCCACCCAGGCGCTGCGACAGCAATTCCCACCCTGCCCCCGCGGCCTCCGCGTCTCCCTCGACGAGATAGAGTTCCGTGCGATTGCAGGTCGACAGCAGCACGCCCTCACGCACGCCAGCGTGCCGGCGTAGTTGCTCGAGCGCCGGCAACACTTCGCGCGACGAGAACGCCAGGCGCTCGCGTACGTCGAGCGGCGCGCCGTGATGGCTGACACCCAGCACGATCACGGCCATTGTGCGATCCGCTCGGCGAGTTCACCTCGTTCAACGGCGTCGCAAAACTCGTCGTTGATCAGCTCGGGTGACTGCTCGCGCCACCGGTGCACCGCGCCGCTGGCGATCAGTCGCTTGCGGAGCGCCTTGAGATCGGTGAGGGCGTCGCCGTACCGCGCGTCGAATCGCGAGGCAATGGCATCGCGAATGCGCAAGGCGGCCGCCGGTACGCCTCCCGCACTTACGCCAACCGTGAGCGGGCCACGATGGTGTGCCGCCATCACGGCGAAGTTCCCTTCTTCCGAATGGTCCGCGGCGTTCAGCAACCGGTGTGCGGCTTCGGCCTCGCGCGCCACTTCCGCGTTCACGAGCCGGTCATTGGTGGCGGCGAATACGAGTTGCGCGTCACCGACGTCGCCCGACTCGTAGGCCCTCCGCTCGGCGACCAGGCCGCGTTCGGTAATGAGGTGCTCCATGTCCTCGCAGAACGCGAGCGCGACCACGCGCACCTCTGCGCCCGCGAGCGCGAACTGCCTCGCCTTGCGCGCGCCCACCTCGCCGCCACCAACGATCAGCACTCGAAGTGCCGATGCCCCGACGAGAATGGGCACGCCGCTCACAGGAACCGACCTCCCCCGTTGCTTTCGGACATGGGCACGGCAACGTAGAGCACCACGACCG
>JACMOE010000267.1 GCA_014378185.1 Gemmatimonadaceae bacterium
CGAGTCCACCGGGACGATGGCAGGTGGTACAGTTCGCGTAGAGGATGGGCGCCACATCATGCGCGAATGTGGGCTCCGCGTCTCGCGCGCCCAGGAGGCGCGGCTGACGCATGAACACCACGCCCATCAACAAGAGGCCCGTGATGCCGGCGCCCTGCATGACGCGCGGAGCGCCCGCGCGTTCACGAGCGCGGTGCCGCGGATTCGGTAGCTTTGTCATGGTTCGCGTTATCGGGTAGGGGCCAGCGACAAACAGGGTCTGGCCAAGATACGCGTTCCGTGCGGACGCGCCAGCGTCGGCAAGAGGACGCGGACCAGGTGGCCCCGCGCGCTGCGACCGATTACGATCTACCGGTGAACCTCACCACCCTTTTCGACGCATCGCTCACTGGCCGCTCGACTCGCGTGGGTCTCGAGTGCACCGGCGCCGACGGCCGCCCGGCAACCCTCACCTTCGGGGAGCTCGACGCACGCGCCAATCGCATGGCGCACGAGTTGGCCGCGCGTGGCCTGTCGCGGGGCGATCGCCTCTGCGTCCACCTGCCGAACCGCGTCGAGTTCATCGACCTCTACCTGGCCTGCACGCGGCTCGGCGTCATCATCGTCCCCGCGAACGTGTTGTACCGCGAACGCGAGCTGCGCCACATCATCGGGGACGCGCAGCCCCGTGCGGTGGTGTCAACGATCGGCTCGGAGGCGACGCAGGCATCGGACGTTCCTGTCTGGATCATCGAGGAGCTGAGCGTCGCTGCGGCGTCGCGTGTCTCCACGCGGCCTTCGGTGAATCTCTCGAGCCAGGATCCAGCGCTCATCGTCTATACGTCGGGCACCACCGGCGCAGCCAAGGGCGCGGTGCTCACGCACGGCAACCTCTGCGCGAACGCGACGACGCTCACGGCAGCGTGGCGCATCACCGACGCGGATCGTTACCTCGCCGTGCTGCCGCTCTTCCACGTGCACGGGCTGGCGAACGGCGTGCACTGCTGGCTGGCGAGCGGGTGCCTGATGCGCCTTGCCGAACGGTTCGACCAGCGAACGGCGCTCGCCGAGCTGCGGGAGTTCAGGCCGTCACTCTTCTTCGGCGTGCCAACCATATATGTGCGCCTGCTCGATGCGTCGGTGATTCCCGACAGCGAGGCCACGTCAATCGGCGCTGCGGCGCGACTGTTCGTCTCCGGCTCGGCGCCCCTGCCGGCGCACGTCCACGAAGCATTCCGGCAGAAGTTCGGACACACCATCCTCGAGCGCTACGGCATGAGCGAAGCGCTGATGATCCTTGGCAACCCCTATGACGGCGAGCGCCGTGCCGGCACGGTGGGGCCGCCTCTGTCCGGCGTCGTCGCGCGCTTGGTGAACGGCGAAGGCACCGAGGCAGGCGATGACGAGGTGGGTGAAGTGGAGATCCGCTCGCCGCACCTGTTCTCGGAATACTGGGGCCGGCCCGATGCCACGGCGGCAGCATTTCACGACGGGTGGTTCCGCACTGGCGACGTTGCCGTTCGCTCGCAGGACGGCTATTACACGCTGCGCGGCCGGCGGGGCGACCTCATCATCTCCGGCGGCTTCAACATCTACCCGCGGGAGATCGAGGAGTTGCTGCTCGAGGATCCGCGCGTGCGCGAGGCTGCCGTCGTCGGTATCGCGGATGCCATTCGCGGCGAAGTGCCGGTGGCGTTCATCGTGGCGGACCCCTCGCTCGACATGGCGGAGCTGGACGCGTTCTGCCGCGCACAGCTTGCGTCGTTCAAGGTGCCGCGCGCATTCCGGCGAATCGACACCCTCCCGCGCACCGCGCTGGGAAAGGTGCAGAAGCATCTCCTTCCTACTGACTGAGCGGAGCAACGTGACTCGAACCAGGCTTTCGCGGGAACAGATCGTCGGCTTCTGGGCGGCGTGGACTGGCTGGCTGCTCGACGGCATGGATTCGGTGATCTATGCCCTCGTGCTCGCACCCGCGCTCACCGAACTCCTGCCGCGCTCGGGAATGGAAGCAACCCCCGCGCACATCGGGTACGTCGGCAGCATCCTGTTCGCCGTGTTCCTCGCCGGCTGGGGCTGTTCGTTCGTCTGGGGCCCACTCGCTGACCGCTTCGGCCGCACGCGCGCCCTCGCCGCAACCATCATGGTGTACGCGGTGTTCACCGGCCTCGCGGCCTTCTCCACCAATGTGTGGCAGCTCGGTCTCTTTCGCTTCCTTGCCGGCGTGGGCGTCGGCGGAGAGTGGGCCATGGCCGGCACCTACGTGGCCGAGTCGTGGCCCGAGGATCGCCGGAAGATGGGCGCAGGGTATCTGCAGACGGGCTATTATTTCGGCTTCTTCATCGCCGCGGCACTGAACTACACAGTGGGCGCGCATTACGGATGGCGCGCGATGTTCCTCTGTGGCTTCGTGCCGGTCATCGTCTCCATCATCACGCTGCGCCGGGTGAAGGAACCGGCACGATGGACCGCGCAGGAATCACAGGCCAGGCGTGCGCATCCGCTCATCGAGATCTTCGGGCCGAAATACCGCAAGCGCACGATCGTGAATTCCGCGCTGCTCACCGTGGCCATCATCGGCCTGTGGGCCGGGGCGGTGTACGAGCCCGCAGCGATCACGACCCTCGCAAAACGCGCCGGCATGACCGCCGCCGCCGCCGCGAAGATGGTCTCCGTCGGCACGGGCGTACTGTCCCTCGGCACCATCCTCGGCTGCCTCTGCCTCCCGGTTCTCGCCGAGCGAATCGGACGGAAGGCGACGGTGGCGCTGTATTTCGCCGGGATGATGGTCACCATCCCGCTCGCATTCGGCTGGGCGTTCTACCTGAAGGATGGTCTTGTACCCTTCATCACGATTCTCGCCTTCATGGGTTTCGCGGGCGGCAGCTTCGCGGCGTTCAGCCTCTGGTTGCCGGAGCAGTATGACACGCGCGTTCGTGCGACAGCATTTGCGTTCGCAACCTCGGTGGGCCGCTTCGTGGGGGCGGGCGTGAATTTTCTCATTGCGCACTTCGTGTTGCGCATGGGAACGCTGGGCACACCGGTGGCGCTGACGGCGGTGGCATTCGGCGTGGGAATCCTCATCATCCCACTCGCCGTGGAAACCACCGGTCAGACGCTTCCCGATTGACCTTTCACACGCGAGCTCAGGGGATCACACCCGGCACCGTGGGATACTTGATGCCGAGCTGCTCCAGGTAGGTAGCGTACTTCGACGGATCGTAGTAGAACTTCCGCATCGCGTCCCGGTACTTCGCCATCTTCTCGGCATTCAACCAGATGGCGGGCTGGTCGCTCGCCGCCATCAGGGGGCGGTATTTCACCGTCTTCGTCTGGACGTCGGTGAAGTAGAGCTTTGCGTCGCGCACGAGGGTGGGCTGCAGCATCAGGTCGAGCAGCGTCATGGCCTGTACCTTGGCGCCGGCGATCACACCCTTGTGCGCGATGGGCGTGGCCATCGCGATGCCGTCCGCCCAGTTGTGGCCCGGCGTGCCTGGAATGTTGGCGGGATAGTAGAGCGTGACCGAGGGTACGGTCCAGGTGACGTCGCCGATGTCGTCACTGCCGGTGCCACTGCTGGCGGCGGCTGCCTGCTCGGGAGTGCGCAGCGGGGCAATCGTGAGCTTCAGTCCGCTGTCGGGGCGGCTCATCATCCGCTGCACGCCGCGCGCCATCGCCTGATCCTTGTCGTCCCACGCGGGCATGCCCACGCGCATCGCATTCGCGTGCATCGCCTGGGCAATGGGCTTGTTGAAGTGCGGGCGCCACGCGGAACCGATGATCTGCACCGTATCGAGCGACGTGAAGGTAGCCATGGCGGCGGCGCGCGCGACCTGCTTCGCGTCCTCGAACATCTTCGTCACGCGCTCGGGATCGCGCTCGCGGAAGTAGAACCAGATGGCGGCGGTGCTCGGCACCACGTTGGGCTGGTCGCCGCCGTCGGTGATGACATAGTGCGACCGCTGCGCCAGTTCCATGTGCTCGCGGTGGTACTCCCACGCGGTGCCCATGTTCATCACGGCGTCGAGCGCACTGCGGCCGCGCCACGGGGCCGCGGCGGCGTGCGAGCTCTGGCCCTTGAACTTGAAGAGCGCCGAGATGAGCGCGAGGGCGGATTCGTCGCCCCAGGAGATGCCGAATTCGTCGCTCACGTGCGCGAAGAGATTCGCATCGACGTCGTTGAACACGCCGGCGCGCACGAGGAACGCCTTGCTGCCCAGTTGCTCCTCGGCCACGCCGGGCCACAGCATGATGGTGCCGGGCAGCTTCTCGCGCGCCATGATGTCCTTGACCGCCAGCGCAGCCAGAATGTTGAGGGGCACGCCGCTGTTGTGTCCCTCGCCATGTCCCGGGGCGCCGCTCACGATCCAGTCGCGCGATGCAGTGGCGGGCTTCTGGCTGGATTGCGGTATGCCGTCGATGTCGGACCCGAGCGCGATCACCGGCGAGCCGCTCCCCCACCGTGCGACCCACGCGGTGGGGATGCCAGCCACACCGCGCTGCACGGTAAAGCCGTTTTTCTCGAGCACACCAGCCAGGTATTTCGAGGTCTCGACCTCCTGCATGCCGAGTTCGCCGAAGGAGAACACCTGGTCAACCATCGTTTGGGCGAGCTTGGCCCGTGCATCGATGTTGTTCGCGATCTCGGTCTTGAACCGCTCGATGCCGGTCGGCGCCGCCGCCTGAGCGCCAGCGACCAGGGGAATGAACAGGCAGGGCGCGAAGAGGCGTGCGAGGTAACGCATGATGGTCCGCGTTCAGGTGATTGATGGCCAGTCGGTGCCTTTTCCCGCCTGCAGGGGAATCGCGTCGCCGAATGTGAATGCTTTCGGACGCTCCGGTGTCGAGAGCCGGCTGGTCACCCAGGCCTCCAGCTCCGCATGGAGTGATGCGTCGCCGGTGCGGCCTTCGCGAGGCACGACGAACGCCTTCAA
>JACMOE010000268.1 GCA_014378185.1 Gemmatimonadaceae bacterium
ACCCGCCCGCCCCCCCCCCCCCCCCCCGGCAGAGGCCGGGCGCGGAGGTCCCAACCGACCCAAGTAGCGCATCGATGTTCTCATCCGCCGCGGCGATGATGCCGACCAGCGTGCCGACCGGCACGGAATCGCCTTCCTTGATCACGTGCTTGCGGAGGACGCCGTCGCCGCGCGCGACGAGCTCCATGATTGCCTTGTCCGTCTCGACTTCACCAACGGGATCGCCCGTCTTGACGGTATCGCCTTCGTTCTTGAGCCATTTGACCAGCTTCCCCTCTTCCATCGTGGGGGAGAGCGCTTCCATGGAGACTTTGGTTGCCATGATGTGTGACCCGGGTCAGTCGAGATACATGACTTTGCGTACGGCGGCGATCGTCTTGGGCAGGTCGGGCTTGGCAGCCTTTTCGAGGCTCTTGGTGTAGGGCATGGGCACGTCCGCCTGATGCACGCGAACGACAGGCGCGTCGAGGTTGTCGAAGCAATCGCGCTGGATGTAATCCACGACCTGCGCGCCGACCCCGCACACTTCCCAGCCTTCCTCCAGCACGACCGCGCGGTTCGTCTTGTTCACCGAGGCGGCAATTGCCTCGACGTCCATGGGCCGGATGGTGCGGAGGTCCACCACGTCGATGCGGATGCCCTCCTTCGCGAGCTGGTCGGCGGCCTGCATGGCGACGAGCACCATTTTCCCGTGGGTGATGATCGAACAATGGTCACCCTCGCGCTTGAGGTCGGCCTTGCCGATGGGAATGGTGTACTCCTCGTCCGGGACTTCGCCCTTGGTGTTATAGAGCATCTCGCCTTCGAGGAAGCAGACCGGGTTGTCGTCACGGATGGCGCTCTTGAGCAACCCCTTGGCGTCGTACGGAGTGCCCGGCGCAATGACCTTGAGCCCCGGGATGTGCGCGAGCCAGGACTCCCACGCCTGCGAGTGCTGAGCAGACAGCTGGAGCGCCGCGCCATTGGGGCCGCGGAACACGATGGGAATCTTGAACTGTCCGCCCGACATGTAGAGCATCTTCGCGGCGGCGTTGACCACCTGGTCGAGAGCGAGCAGTGCGAAATTCCACGTCATGAACTCGATGACGGGCCGCAGGCCCACCATTGCGGCACCGACGCCCACGCCGGCGAATCCGAGTTCCGTGATCGGTGTGTCGACCACGCGCATCTCGCCGAATTCCTGGAGAAATCCCTTGGACACCTTGTACGCGCCCTGATAGACGGCGACTTCCTCGCCCATGAGGAAGACGCGGTCGTCGCGCTGCATCTCTTCGCGGATTGCGGCGCCGAGCGCGTCTCTGTATGTGATTACAGGCATCGTTGGTCAGGTGGTGGTGTCGACGTAGACGTCTTCATACAGCGCTTCGAGCGGCAGTTCCGGTGAGGCATCGGCAAAGTCCCAGGCGTCCTGCACCACGGCCTTGATGTCCGTATCCATCTTCTGGAGCTGCTCCTCGGAGAGTGAGCCGTTGTCTTCCATCCGTTCGCGAAGCAGCGAGATGGGATCGCGCTTCATGTATTCCTCGAGCTCCGCCTTGGTGCGGTAGGTGCCGCTCACCGCGTCCGACATCGAGTGGCCCATGAAGCGGTACGTGCGGACTTCGAGCAGGGTGGGGTGCTGTTCCTTGCGCGCGCGCTCCACGGCCTCGCCCACCGCCTCGCGCACGGCGAAGACGTCCTGCCCGTCACATTGCCGGCGCGCCATGTTGTACGCGGCGCCGCGCTCGAAGATGTCGTGGATCGCGGACGCGCGTTCCAGCGAAGTGCCCATGCCGTAGCGGTTGTTCTCGATGATGAACACGCAGGGAAGCTTCCAGAGCGC
>JACMOE010000269.1 GCA_014378185.1 Gemmatimonadaceae bacterium
CGTCACGTCGTATCCCGAGCTCGTGGCGCAGCGCAGCAAGCGCCTCGCGGTGCGCTATGACGTGAAGCCGGCCGTGGTCGAAATGCGGACTGCCTTGCGGACTGCTGGCGTCGATACCACGGCCATTTCGCTCGATGGGGCCGCGGTGTACGTGAACCGCAGCGCGTTTGCCGGCACGCAAGCGAGCCCCGATGCCATCCTTGCTCGATTGGCGGCAACGCTCCGAGCCACGCCGGGTATCGCTCGTGTGGACTACGTCCGGGAGCTCGCTGGTCAGGACACCGTGCGCGATGCCGTCAGTCGCCGATGGGCGCACATGATTCCGCTCGACACACCGATCGAGCTCGTATTCACCCCTGTCGAAGGCGCGTATCCCAGGGATGCCCGCATAGCGGAGCATGGCCTGCCCTATGACGATGACGCGCATGTGCCGGTGATCTTCTACGGCCCGTGGTTCAAGGCGGGCCGATACGCGCAGCCCGCGCGGGTGGTGGACATGGCCCCTACGTTGGCGCGCGTGGTGGGCGTTCCGCCAACGGAGCCGCTCGATGGCCACGTGCTCGAGCAGGCCATCACCCTGCCGGGTCGCCCGTAGCCGCATGGCGGATCGGCGCGTCACGGGACTCAACGGATTGCAGCAGGCATTCGATGAAGTGCGCTTCGGCGCATCGCGGACGCTGAACCTGCGCGCGTCCCTGCCCACCGCTCGCGACGCCGCGCAGCGCGTCGAGAACTGGTTGCGGCAGCATCAGCCCCTGCAGTCAGGCGAGCTCCTCGTGATCACCGGGCGGGGCAACAACAGCGAGGGCGGCGTTTCCGTCGTGCGCGAAGCCGCGATTCGCGTATTCCACGAGCTGCGCCGGAAGGGTGTGATCCTGGAGTTCGTGGAACACACGGCAGGTTCGTTCGTGGTCACCCTGGCACCCTTGTCGGCGATGTTGGAAGCAGGCAAGCGTCGCCGTGAGCACGCACCGCCGCCGCCTCCCGCCTCCCCGCCGACACTCGCGATGCTGGGCGATGACACCCGGGCCCAGTTGCGGGCGCTTGCAGAACGCTCACTGGATGCGCTGGGGGTGATGCAGCGTGGCCCCTTCCTGGAAGACGAGATGCTCCGGCTGTTCGGATCACTTGCCACCGCGACCGACGCAGGTGAGGATCGCGAGGCAAGCCTGCGCCGCGTGATCGCCTCGGCGATGCGCGAGTACGACTGACGTGAAGCAATCAGCATCGCCCCTCTACCTTCTCTAAGGTTCGAATATGTCGCACCACCCATCTCGCACGCGTGCACTGTGCGCTGCGCTCGCTGTTTCAGTGACGGTCGCCTTCCCGCTCGGTGCACAAGCGGCACTCACCGGCTATGCAACCAGCGCTGCCTCGGCTGAGCGGACGCTCGAGGCGCAGGCCATCGCGCGGCCGGACGCTGCGCGGGCGCGCGCGCACTCGAAGGCGCTATCGATGGAGACGCACGTGGCGGGTACGCCGGCGCAGGCGCGCACGCGCGACTACGTGGTGGCGCAGATGAAGGCCATGGGCCTGGAAACCGAGGTCCGCGAATACGACGTGTTCATTCCACACGCCACGTCGGTGCAGGTCTGGCGCACGTCGCCGCAGCCCAAAGTGCTACGGCTTGCCGAACCAGCTGTCACGGGTGATCCCACGTCACGACTGGCGCAGTACCTCACCGTGAACGGCCACAGCGGTGCGGGTGACGTGCGCGGCGATGTCATCTACGTGAACTACGGACTCATCGAGGACTATGCCCGTCTCGATTCGCTGGGTATTTCCGTGAAAGGACGCATTGCGCTGGCGCGCTATGGCCGGTCGTTTCGCGGCATCAAGGCGCGCGAAGCGGAGAAGCATGGTGCCTCGGCTCTCCTGATCTACAGCGATCCACAGCAGGACGGCTACGTGAATGGTGACGTGTATCCCGCGGGGCCGATGCGCAACAGGGATGGAGTACAACGTGGCAGCGTATTCAACGGCGCGGGTGATCCGGCAACTCCAGGCTATGCGGCTGTGAAGGGCGCGCCACGCCTGACCGAGGCGCAGATGGCGATTCCGCACATTCCCGTGGTGCCGATGTCGTACGGAAACGCGAGCGAACTACTCGATGGCCTGCGCGGCCGGGAGGTGCCACAGGACTGGCAGGGCGGCTTGCCGTTCCGTTACCACATCGGCCCCGGTCCCGTGACCGCGCGGGTCAAGGTGACGGATGACCGTGCAACGCGCGGGACCAAGCCCATCTTCGACACCTTCGGCATCGTGCGCGGCAGCGAGTTTCCCGACGAGATCGTGATGGTCGGCGGCCATCGCGACGGATGGGGACCCGGCACGGCCGACAATGTGAGTGGAACGGTGAGTGTACTGGAGGCGGCACATGCCGTGGCCGATGCCGTCAAGGCCGGCCATCGTCCCAAGCGAACCATCGTGTTTGCCACGTGGGATGCGGAAGAGTGGGGCCTGATGGGTTCCTCGGAATATGTCGAGGACGATTCGCTCCGGTTGATGCGGGGTGGCGTGGCGTATCTCAACCAGGACGTGGCTGCGCAGGGCGTGCGTTTCGGCGGTGGCGGATCGCCGTCCCTGCGGGCAATGCTGCGCGACATCGCGCGGGCAGTACCCGACCCGAATGGGAAGGGGAGCGTGTACTCGGAGTGGCGCCGGGCGAGCGCGGTGGCGGACACCACCGAGCCTGCCATGGGCGATCCCGGCGGCGGATCAGACTTTGCCGGCTTCTACAACCATCTCGGAATTCCCATTGCAGAATGGGGTTTTGGCGGCACGGGCGGCGTGTACCATTCGCAGTACGATGACTTCGCGTGGATGTCCCGATTTGGTGACTCCACGTACGCGTA
>JACMOE010000270.1 GCA_014378185.1 Gemmatimonadaceae bacterium
CTTCGGACAGCTCGCGCGTCATGCGGCCCGCCTCGATCTTGGACAGGTCGAGAATGTCGTTGATGAGGCCGAGCAGGTGCAGGCCGTTGGTCGCGATGCGATTGCACCAGGAGAGCTGGTCCTCCGTCATCGTTTCCGGCTTATTCTTGCCGAGCACGTTGGCGAAGCCGATGATGGAGTTGAGGGGGGTCCGCAACTCGTGACTCATGCGCGCCAGGAAGTCGCTCTTGGCGCGGCTCGCGGCCTCCGCGGCATCGCGTGCGACGATCAGGTCCAGCTCGGCCTGCCGGCGCGCGGTGATGTCGCGGATGTTGACGACGGCGCCTGCGAGGCGCGTGCCCTGCCGGACGGGCGAGGCGACGTATTCCACCTTGATGCTGCTGCCGTCCTTCCGCCACATGACTTCGTCGCTGACTTCGCACGGGATGCCCTGGGTCACGGCGCGGTAGATGGGGCACTCCGCCGCCGGATACGTCGAGCCATCTGCGCGCAAGTGATGGGTGGTCTCGTGCATGGGCCGCCCGATGAGCTCCGAGGCATCATAGCCGAGCATGCCGGAGCCGCGCTGGTTGATGAAGGTGATGATGCCCCGCGCGTCAAGGCCGTAGATGCCCTCGCTCGAGGCATCGAGCAACTGGCGGATGTTCGTCTCGAGGCGCTGGCGCTCGTCGCTGGCGGCACGCCGTTCGGTGATCTCGCGCAGGGTACCCATGGTGCCTGACGCGTGGCCGTCCTCGTCGCGCACGAGGTACGTGCTGACCTCGACCCAGCGGTAGCCGCCGGCGCGATGGAAGAAGCGCGCCTCGACCACGGCACGATCCCCTTCGCCATTCATCAAAGGGCCCACGGCGTCGAGCAGCACTCGTCGATCAGAGGGATGCACGTACGAGAGGTAGCCCGTGCCCAGGCTCGACTCGATCGGGTGGCCGGTGAGGGTGGTCCACGCCTGGTTGAGGAAGGTCCAGTATCCGTCGAGGTCGGTGCGAAAGAAGACGTCGCGCAATTGCTCGATGACGCTGCGGTACTTCTCCTCGCTGACGACGAGGGCGCGCGAGACGGCGTCGCGGTCGGTGACGTCGTGCACGAGCACCATGCGGGCGGCCCGGCCGAGATAGTCGATGGGGTAGGTGCTGATCTCGACGTTGAGGGTGCGGCCAGCGCGGTTGCGATGGATGGCGAGTGCGGTGTACCGCGCGACGCCGTCCGTCTTCACGAGCATTTCGTCGAGCTCGCGATTAGCGGCGGGGGGACGGATGTCGCGAATGGTCATGCCGAGGAATTCCTCGCGCGACCAGCCGTAGTGCTGTATGGCGGCGTCGTTGACCTCGAGGAAGCGCAACGTGGCCCGGTCGTAGACCCAGGCGGGCTGGGGCGACAGGGCGAAGAGGGGCCGATAGCGGTCGTCGGCCGAGATGGGGGCTGCGTCTGGAGTGGGAATTTCGCGATGCATCGCTGGAGAGGCCGTGCCAACACCGACTATCTTGCAGTCACGCCGCGTCGCACGCGAGGGGGATGGGCGCGATTCTCAACCCAAACGAGTTCCTCATGCCAGTCGTTCCATTCGAGACGCTCCCGGATTCCTCGCGCGTGTGGGTGTTCGGCAGCGACGCACCGCTGAGCGAGGCGGGCACCACGGCACTGCTGGAGGGTGTGGACACGTACCTGGCGGATTGGAAGGCGCACGGAGCGCCACTGACGGTGGCGCGTGAGTGGCGGGACGGACGATTCCTGGTGGTGGCCGTTGACCAGAGCGCTGCGGGGGCGACGGGGTGCTCGATTGACGGGCTGTTCCGGGTGCTTCAGGGTCTCGAGGCGGCGGCGGGCGCGAGCCTCGTGGGCGGTGGCCGGTTGTTCTATCGTGACGACCACGCGGCGGTGCAGTCGGTGGCGCGCGGTGAGGTAGCGGCGCTGACGGCGAACGGCACGATCGCGAAGGATACGGTGGTGTTCGACTCGAGTATCACCGACCTGGGGACGTTTCGGGCGGGCTTCGAGCGGCGGGCCAAGGACACGTGGGTGAAGGAGTTGTTGCCGGCGGCGCCTTGATGCCGCGCTCCCACTGCAAAAGCAAAATCAACAGCAAAAGCATTAACCACAGGGGACACAGAGGACACGGAGGACTGCAAAAAACAACCGATAAAGGAATTTTGAATCATGCATGAGTACACGCGTCGATCAAGCTTCCGCTGTCCTCCGTGTCCTCTGTGACCCCTGTGGTTCAATTTGTTGTTGTTGACCTTCACGTTACGGTTGTGAGCTAGGCGAGCCACGCGTCGAGATGCTCGGCCACAAACGCATCGTCGGTGAGACCCGGGTACGCCGCGGACACGCGCGTTATCTCCTCCGCCTGGCCTGGCGACAAGCATTCATTCGGGTCCAGGCACCACGTGCCCACCAGCAACCCCTGACGACGCAGCACTTCGTGAATGCCTGGAATGCAGCCCGCGAATGCATGGCGCGCATCGAAGATGGCGCCGTTGGCATCGGTGAGGTGAACAGACTCGTCAAGCCACGCGCTGGAGAGCGGCCCACCGCGTGACGCAC
>JACMOE010000271.1 GCA_014378185.1 Gemmatimonadaceae bacterium
CGCGGATGCATCGTGTGCGAGAGCGACCGCACTTCCTCCAGCGCCTCCGCGGCGAGCTCACGCAGCGTCACGATGCGCGCGTCCAGCGCCGGCGTCGTGCTCTCGCGCGCCGCGGCCCCCAATTGGAGCATCACCGCAGTGAGAATCTGGGCCGTGGAGTCGTGAAGCTCGCGCGCCACCCGCGCACGCTCCTCGTCCTGCGCGCTGATCACCTGCGCAGCCAGCTGCCGCTCGCGCGCGCGATCCTCCGTCAGCCGGTCCAGCAGCGTGTTGAGCGTGCTGCCCACGCGCATGATGTCGCGATCCGCCAACGCGCTCGACGGCACCCGCGCCGTCATGTCGCCACCACTCAAGCGGCTGGCCGTGAGCTCGAGGTCGTTCAACGGGCGCAGCGCCACGAACACAAGCGCAAAGTTCACGATCAGGCTCATGCCGAGCGCGATACCGAGGATGGACACCACGCTGCCCGGTATGGGGATCCGCCGCTCGATGGCCACGCCAACCAGCGCGGACGCCACGATCAGCAGGTTCGCGCCCGCAAGCTTGGCGAGCAACGGCACGCGCAACGCGCGCTCGAAGGCCGGCAATATCATGCGCGCAGGAATGGCCGCACCAGGCTGTCATCGCCGTGCAGGAACTTGCGCGCCAGCCCGCGCCCCAGGAGCGAGCCCATCACGTTTCCCGTGCCGGAGTAGCCGCCAATCGCCCACACGCCATCGCGCACATCGCGCACGATCGGCAGCTCGTCCATTGAATAGCTCACGCTGGCCGCCCATCGATGCGTGATCGGCGCGTCAACGCCCAGCCGCTCCCGCAACCGCTGCTCCAGCGCGCCCTGCACGACGGCGGTGGGCATCGTATCGTGCGTCCATTCTGCGTCGCCGCCGACATCGCGCGCGCCGCCCAGCGCAATCGCGCCGTCCGGACGTTGCTGCCAGTAGTCGTAGCCCCATCGCGCATACACCGGCCTCGGCACGTGCACTTCGCGGGTTGGCGCCGTGGCCAGCATCTGCAACCGCGCCGTGCGCACATCCGCCGCCAGTTCGGGCAGCAGCGTGTCCAGCGCGCCATCCACCGCCACCACCACGTGTCGCGCCGTGATCCGCCCCTGCTGGGTGCGCACTTCGCCCTGCGCAATGCCCGTCACCCGCGATTGCTCGAACAGCGCGGCACCATCGCGCAGCGCAGCGTCCGCCATGGCGCGGCAGCGCTCGTACGGCTGGAAGGTGCCGTCGCCATGCACCAGAACGCCGCGACCCTCCGGCCCGTCGTATCGCTCCGCCGGCAGGTCATCCGCATGCATCGCCGCCACCTGTCGCTCGCAATCAGCCTCCTCGTCACGCGACTCCGCTATGCGCAGTGAGCCCGTGCGACTCACCATCGCCGGCATCTCCGCAACAATGCGCTCGATCTCATCCAGCGTGGCCTGGTACATCGTCCGCGCGCGATCCCTGCCGAACCGGCCCACCGCATCGTGATAGAACGGCGCGAGGCCCGCCAGCATGAAGCCCCCGTTGCGACCCGCCGCGCCGCCACCGATGTCGCCCGCATCCACCCCCACCACGCGAGCGCCAAGGCGTACCGCCTCACGCACGCAAGTGAGGCCTGAGGCACCCAGCCCCACGACGCACACATCGGCGCTCATCTCGCCCTCGAGTGCGGGAAGCCCGAGCGCCGCACCGGTGGCCCACAGGGCCGCGCCGTTCGATGGCGTCATCCCTTCCCGTCGCGGGCCGCGCTACTCGAAGTCAAGCGCAAGATCGAGCGCTGGCGCGGAATGCGTGAGCGCGCCCACCGAGATCCAGTCCACGCCAGTCTCCGCGATCGCGCGCACCGAATCGAGCGTCACGCCACCAGACGCCTCCACGAGCGCACGACCGTCCACCAGCGCCACGCACTCGCGCATCGTGGCTGGCGCCATGTTGTCGAGCATGATGATGTCGGCGCCGGCAGCAATGGCGGCCTGCACCTGCTCCACACGGTCGCACTCCACTTCCACCTTCGTGCCCACGGGCGCCAGGTCGCGCGCACGACGCACCGCCAGACCCACATCGCCGTCCACCGCCGCGAGATGGTTGTCCTTGATCAGCACGGCGGTGGACAGGTTCAGCCGGTGGTTCGCCCCACCCCCGGCGCGCACGGCGTACTTCTCCAGCAGCCGCCAGCCCGGCGTCGTCTTGCGCGTGTCCAGGATCTTTGCGCGGGTGCCGCGCACCGCATCCACATACCGCGCGGTGATCGACGCCACCCCCGAGAGCCGCTGCATGAAGTTGAGGGCCACGCGCTCCGCTGCCAGCAACGCGCGCGCATGTCCGGACAGGTAGAGCACCGAGTCACCGGGCTTCAGTCGCGCGCCGTCCTCGCTGTCCACGCGCATGGTCACCTTGGGGTCCAGCGTACGAAACGCCTCCAGCGCCAGGGCCACGCCGCACAGCACGCCCGGCGCGCGTGCCACCAGCCTGCCCCGCGCATGCCGGTCCGACACCACGGTGGCAATCGTCGTGAGGTCGTTGAACGCCCCATCCTCATCGAGCGCGCTCTTCACCAGCGCGTGCAGCTCCGCCTGCGCATACGGAAACCGAAGCATCCCCACGCTGCCAACCGCCAGCGTGCTGAGTGGCGTGATGGTACGCGGCGTGCCTGGGCGCTCGGGTTCGTGATGCTGCATCGTCATGACTTGCTCCGTGGTACGGGTCGGGCGTCTCGATGCGTGCGTGGCTATTCGCCAGGGTCGGACGATGGGGATGGAACGGCACTCATCGGATGCTGGCCGCCGATGGCCACCATCCGCTCGATGGCCAGCCGCGCGCGATCCGCGATCGCCCTGGGCACCGTGATGCGATGCTCGAGCCGCTCGAGGGCACGCTTTACCTTGGGCAGCGTCGTCACCTTCATGTACGCACACGACGCGCGCTCGTTCGCCGCAAAGAACCGCTTGCCGGGATTCTCGCGACGCAGCCGGTGCAGGATACCCACCTCCGTGGCCACGATGAACTCGTCGGCATCCGACAGGGCGGGCCGCTTGATCATCCCCTCCGTCGAAAGAATCTGCACGCCCTCCGGATCCACATCCCCCGCCGACATGGCCTCGAGCACACTCGTCGAACATCCGCATTCCGGATGAATCAGGAACTCCGCCTGCGGATGCAAGGAGCGCTGGAGCCGGATGTCCTCCGGATCGATGCCCGCGTGCACGTGACACTCACCCATCCAGATGCGGATGTTGTCGCGCCCGCTCAGTCGCTTCACGTGCGCGCCCAGGAACATGTCCGGACAGAACAGGATTTCGGTGTCGGCAGGAATCGAGTTCACCACCTCCACCGCATTCCCCGACGTGCAGCAATAGTCGCTCTCCGCCTTCACCTCCGCCGTCGTGTTCACGTACGACACCACCACGGCGCCCGGATACTCGGCCTTCCATGCGCGGAGCTGCTCGGCATCGATCATCGAGGCCAGCGAACAGCCGGCGGCGAGATCGGGCAGCAGCACGGTCTTGTGTGGGGACAGCACCGCGGCCGTCTCAGCCATGAAGTGCACGCCACAGAAGACGATGACGTCGGCGCTGGTCTTCGCGGCTTCACGCGACAGGCCGAGGGAGTCGCCGACATAATCTGCGACGTCCTGCACCTCGGCGCGCTCGTAGTTGTGCGCGAGAATCACGGCGTTCCGCTCGCGGGCGAGTGCCTTGATCTCGCCCTGCAGCTGGGCGATCTGCTCCTCACGGGTGCGGACCGCGGTCTGGCTCGTTCCCATCGATGGAACATAACGGAAATGCGGACCGCGCACGAGCGGTCTCGTCTGGCGTCGAGGCGATCGGAGCGGCATACTCGGCGGATTCGCTGACACATGAACCGCTTCCGGGAATCACATGCTCAAGGAATTCAAGACCTTCGCCATGCGCGGCAATGTGCTGGACCTCGCGGTCGCACTCGTCATCGGAGCGGCATTCGGGAAGGTCGTGACGTCCTTCGTCGCCGACATCCTCATGCCGCCTGTTGGGATGCTGCTGGGCAAGGCGGACATGTCGAACCTGTTCATCGAGCTGTCGTCAACGACGCACGCCACGATGGCGGAGGCCAGGGCGGCCGGCGCCGCCACGATCAACTATGGGCTGTTCCTGAACGCGATCGTGGACTTCCTGATCGTCGCGTTCGCCATCTTCCTGATCGTGCGGGCGGTCAACCGCTGGCAAGCTCCGAAGACAGTGGTCGAGGCGCCGAAGATGCGCGAATGCCCGTTCTGCCTGTCGTCGATTCCGGCGAAGGCGACGAAGTGCCTGCACTGCACGTCGGTATTGGCGGCCGCGTAACGGAGCGAGCTGCCCGGCGACCCTATCGGGTCGCCGCCAGCACCGCCTGCAGGAGCAGCTCCGGATCCACGGGCTTTGTCAGGAACTGCACAGCGCCCAGCGCCTTCGCCTGTTCCGGCAAGGCGGCGTCGGTGCTGCCGGTGATGATCACCACGGGAATGCGATTCGTCTTCGTGGAATTCTTGAGTCGCTTCAGCACTTCCACGCCCGTGCCGCCCGGCATGTTGATGTCGAGCAGCACCAGGTCCAGCGGCTGGCGCATCGCATTCATTATCGCCTGCATCGAGTCGAAGGCGGGAATGCAGATGTGACCCGCATCCTTCAGAATGCCGCACAGCATCGCGGAGATCACCTTGTCGTCGTCGGCCACGAGAATGTTCATGTGCGCATGTGTTGTCTGTGGGGCGGGCGCGGTGCGGTGCGATGGCACGATGGTCGGCTACCCGGCCCAAGGTAGAATGCGGTGCGCTGTCTCGCGAATCCCTTTTGCGCGAAGCGCGCCACGTCACATCTCGATGTGCCGCCCCCGCCAACTCGCACTCGACCGCGGAAAGTCGCTGCGGTAATGGCCGCCTCGCGATTCCTTGCGGCGTAGTGCCGCCTCCACGATGCGCTGCGCCGTCTGCACCAGATTGAGCTCCTCGGTGGCGCCGTCGGGCAGACGCTCCTCGATCTCGTCCAGTTCCAGCGCGGCGGTGCGCAGCCCCTTGGCCGTGCGCGAGATGCCGGCGTGCATCCACATCACGGCCCGCACGCGATCGGCCGCCACCTGCGCCGCGCCACGATCCGGCAGCGGCGGCACGGACCAGTTCTTCGCCGCGGGCAACTGCTTCAACGGCGACACCCCCGCCAGGTCACGCGCTACACGCTCGGCGAACACCAGCCCTTCCAGCAGCGAGTTCGACGCCAGTCGATTGGCGCCGTGTACGCCCGTCCGCGCCACCTCGCCCACTGCATACAGGCGCGGCATGCTGGAGTGGCCGTTCAGGTCCGTCACCACGCCACCCATCATGTAGTGCGCCGCCGGCGTCACGGGAATGAGGTTCTTGCGTGGGTCGATGCCCCGCGCGGCGCAAAGCGCCAGGATGCCCGGAAACCGCTTCGCGAATCCGCGGCCCAGCTTGCGCGCATCGAGATAGACCTGGTGCCGCTTCTGCTCGCGAAAGATCGCGCGCGCCACCACGTCACGCGGTGCCAGCTCGGCCTTCGCGTGCACCTTCAGCATGAATCGCTCGCCCTGCTCGTTCACCAGGATCGCGCCCTCGCCGCGTACCGCCTCGCTGATGAGCGCGAGCGGATTTTCCGGCGTGTCGAGCGCCGTCGGGTGGAACTGCACGAATTCCATGTCCGCGAGCGTCACGCCCGCCCGATGCGCGATGGCGTAGCCGTCGCCCGTAGCGACGACAGGATTGGTGGTGTAGCGATACACCTGGCCGCAGCCGCCCGTGGCGAGCACCGTGGCGTCGGCGATGATCTCTACCGGCTTGCCCGCCACGCTCGCCCGCACGCCGATGCAGTCACCGCGGCGCACGATGAGGTCCAGCACGCGCGCCCGCTCGAGCACCGTGATACGCTTGCTCTGCCGCACGCGGGCAATGAGCGTTCGCGCCACCTCGGCACCCGTCTGGTCGCCATGCGCGTGGACAATGCGATTGGTGGAATGCGCGGCCTCGAGCCCCAGCAGCAGCTCGCCCTTGGGATCCAGGTCGAACTCGGCGCCCGCGGTCTGCAGCTCGCGCACCCGCGCCGGCCCTTCCTCCACCAACACCTGCACTGCCGCGGCATCGCACAGTGCGGCACCGGCCGCGAGTGTGTCCTGCCGATGCAGCTTCGGCGAATCGCCGGCGCCGAGTGCCGCGGCAATGCCCCCTTGGGCATAGGCGGTGGCGCTGTCGAACAGCGACCGCTTGGTGAGTAGCAGCACGTCACCGTGCTCGGATGCCCGCCACGCGGCGTGCAGGCCGGCCACTCCGCTGCCGACAACGAGAAACCGGGTGCGCATGCGCTGGATCATGGTTGAAAACTAGCGTCTGTCAGTCCGACCGACTGGCGCAGCGCGCTTGCCGCCGCTCGCCCCGCGAACGACTTTTCCCGGCACATGCGCAAGCTGCTCATCCTCGTGGCCGTCCTCACCGCCGTCCACGGTGCCCTCCTCTTCGTCCATCCTTCCGGTGCCGCCGTCCCCCCCACGGGCGACGCGGTCGACGTCGGTATCGTCTTCGACCTGGGCGGACGCGGCGACAAGTCCTTCAACGACGGCGCCTACATCGGTGCCGAGCGTGCTGAAAAGGAACTGGGCGTACGCGTCCGCTTCGTGGAACCCGGCGAAAGCGCGGACCGCGAAGCTGGCCTCCGCTTGCTCGCCGCAGAAGGCATGGACCTCGTCATCGGCGTCGGGTTCATCTTCACCGACGACCTCACGCAGCTCGCCAGGGAATACCCGAACACCAGGTTCGCCGGCGTGGACTACTCCGTCGCGCAGGACAAGGACGGCAAGGTCATCCAGCCACCGCCCAACCTCGCCGCCCTCAAGTTTCGTGAGGAACAGGGCTCCTTCCTCGTCGGGGCCATTGCGGCGCTCGTCGGCAAGTCGAAGAAGGTGGGCTTCGTGGGCGGCATGAACTTTCCCCTCATCCACAAGTTCGAGATGGGCTACGCCGCCGGTGTGAAGTCCGTGTGCCCGGACTGCGAAGTGATCTCGCAATATGCCGGCGTCACGCCCGAGGCGTTCCGCAATCCCGGCAAGGGCAAGGAGCTCGCGCTCAGCCAGTACCAGCAGGGCGTCAACGTGATCTTTCACGCATCGGGCTCCACCGGCCTCGGCGTATTCGAGGCGGCTCGGCAAACAGGCAAGCTCGCCATCGGCGTGGACGCGGACCAGTTCAAGGAAGCGCCGGGCTACGTGCTCACGAGCATGGTGAAGCGCGTGGACAACGCGGTGTTCGATGCAATCAAGCGCGTGAAGGAACGCCACTTCGCGGGCGGCATCTACCAGTACGGCCTGGCTGAGGACGGCGTAGGATATGTGTACGACGCGAACAACGCGAAGATGATTCCCGCCGCCGTGCGCACGCGCGTTGAAGCATTGAAGGCCGACATCGTTGCGGGCCGCATCAACGTGCCGAGCACCAAATGACGTCGCCCGCGGTCCGCCTCACCGGCATCGACAAGTCGTTCGGGCCTGTACGGGCAAATCATGGCGCCGAGCTGGAAGTCGCAACTGGCGAGATCCATGCGCTCGTCGGCGAGAATGGCGCCGGCAAGTCCACGCTCATGCGCGTGCTCAGCGGCCTTTACGCGCCCGATGCCGGCCGCATGGAGGTGAATGGTCGCGACGTCACGGGTTGGTCCACCGCAGAAGCCATAAGCGCGGGGGTCGGCATGGTGCACCAGCACTTCATGCTCGTACCCACGCTCACCGTGGCCGAGAACGTGGTCCTCGGCTGCGAGATCACCAGGGGACTCGTGCTGGACCGCACGGCCGCGGAGCGCGCCGTGCACGACCTCAGCGTGCGCACCGGCCTTGCCGTCCCGGCCAACAGGCTCGTCGCCGACCTCTCCGTGGGCGAGGCGCAGCGCGTCGAGATCCTGAAGACGCTCTATCGCGGCGCCAAGATCCTCATCCTCGACGAACCCACCGCCGTGCTCTCGCCCTTCGAGGTGCATGAACTGTGGGCGGTACTTCGCTCGTTGCGCGACGCGGGCGGCACGGTGGTGCTCATCACGCACAAGCTCGACGAAGTGATCGAGGTGTCCGACACCATCACCGTCATGCGGCAGGGCGCCACGGTCACGCGCATGCCCAGCGCGGGCGCCACTCCCCAGGCCATCGCGCGCGCCATGGTCGGCCGCGACGTGGCGCTCGCGCTCGACGCGGACTACGCAGGCAGCACCATCTCCAGCACCTCATCCGCGCCGCTGCTCGAGGTGCGCGGCCTCTCCGTCACGGGAGCGCGCCGCACTGCCGCGGTGGACAACGTGAGTTTCAGCATCGCGCCCGGAGAAATCCTCGGTATCGCAGGTGTGGAGGGCAATGGCCAGACGGAGCTCATCGAGGCGTTGGCCGGGTTGCGCCAGGCGCGCGGGTCCATCGCGCTGGCCGGCCGCGACCTCGCGCCCCTGTCCGTGCGCGAGCGTGGCGACGCGGGCCTCTCGCACATTCCCGAGGACCGCCACGAGCGCGGCCTGGTGCTCGATTACAGCATCGCCGAGAATCTCATCCTCGGCCAGCAGCACCGCTTTACCAGGGGCGCGACGCTGGATGCGGATCGCATTGCGGCCAACGCGGCCGACCTCGTTGCCCGCTACGACATCCGCCCCGCCGATGCCACGCTGCCCGCCCGCGCGCTCTCCGGTGGCAACCAGCAGAAGGTCGTCGTGGCGCGCGAGATGGCCCGCGACTTCAAGGTATTGCTCGCCGCGCAGCCTACGCGCGGCGTTGACGTGGGCGCCATCGAGTTCATCCACGCACGGCTGCGCGAGGCGCGCGATCAGGGAAAGGCGGTGCTGCTCGTGTCCGCCGATCTCGCCGAAGTGCTCGCCCTCTCGGATCGCATTGCCGTGATGTACGGCGGCCGCATCGTCACCGTGATGTCGCGAGCAGGAGCCTCGCCGGATACGCTGGGTCCGTACATGACCGGCGCGGAGCATGCCGCGTGAGTCGCCGCGCAGCCATCGAGGAAGCGCTGCTGCCGCCGCTCGTCGCGCTGCTGCTGGCAGCGGTCGTCGGCGATGCTCTCATCCTGTCGTTCGGCCAGTCACCCGGCGCAGTGTACAAGCTGCTGCTGGAAGGCACCTGGGGAAATGCGTACGGTTTCGGCCAGGTGCTCTACAAGGCGACGACGCTCGTCTTCACCGGACTTGCCGTGGGACTCGGCTTGCGCGCGGGCCTGTTCAACATCGGCGCCGAGAGCCAGTTGGCGGCCGGCGGGTTCTGTGCGGCGCTCGTGGGCCTGCTGTTGCCCGCGGGTATTCCGGCCCTGCTCTGCCTGCCGCTCTACCTGCTGGCCGCCGCCCTGGGTGGCGGGGTGGTGGGCGCCATTCCCGGCGTGTTGAAGGCGCGCTTCGGCGCGCACGAGGTGATCGTCACGATCATGCTCAACTTCATCGTGCTCGCCCTGCTGAACTACCTCACCAGCGCACGGGTGCACGTGCCGGACACGCTGCACACGCCCGAAATCAAGAGCGGCGCCCTGCCGCGCCTCGGGGACATGTTCGCGCCCTTTCATGGATCCGCCGCGAACGTCACCATCCTGCTGGCCGTCGTCGCGGCAGTCGCGCTGGGCTGGTATCTCTTTCGCACGCGGAGCGGCTTCGAGCTGCGTGCCGTTGGACTTCAGGCGCGCGCGGCGGAGTACGCCGGCGTGAACGTGGCCAGCGTCACCTGGCGGGCGCTCGCACTCTCCGGTGCCATCGCCGGCATCGGTGGGTTGAACTACGTGCTCGGCTACAAGCACTATTACGAGGAGGGGTTCGCCACGGGCGCGGGCTTCCTCGGCATCGCCGTCGCGCTGGTGGGGCGCAATCATCCCGTCGGCATCGTGATCGCCGCGCTGTTGTTCGCCACGCTGTCACAGGGTGGGCTCGCGGTGAATGCCATCGTGCCCAAGCAGATGGTGGATGTGCTGCAGGCTGTTGTCATCCTCGCCGTGGCCGTGTCCGTGCCTGAAGTACGACGCCTGTTGAGCGGCGCCCGCCGGAGGTCCGACGCATGAACGCCGTGGACTTCCTGGCGCAGACGCTGCGAATCGCCGTGCCGTACCTGCTCGCGGCCGGCGGCGGTGTGCTGAGCGAGCGGGCCGGCCTCATCGGCCTCTCGCTCGAGGGCTACATGCTCGGCGGCGCATTCTGCGCGGCCGTTGGCAGCTATTACGCCGGCGCGCCCTGGATCGGCGTGGTGGCTGCGATCGTTGGCGGCGGACTGCTCGCGCTGCTGTATGCGGTGAGCGCCATTCGATACAAGGCCGACCAGGTCGTCGTTGGCATCGCGATCAATTTATTGGCGATCGGGCTCACGCGATTCTTCCTGCGCCTCATCTTCGACAGCTCGTCCAACTCACCGCGCGTGCCCGGCTTCGACTTGAAGGGCAGTGGCACGGGCTTCCTGGCGCTCGCGCACAATCCGCTCGTGTGGATTGGTGTCGTCGGCATTCCCGTCATTGCGTGGGTGCTGTACCGCACGCCGTTCGGGCTGCGCGTTCGCGCGGTGGGCGAGCATCCTGCGGCGGCCGCGTCGGTGGGCGTGCCTGTGGTGCGCGTGCGCTACATCGCCGTCGTGTTGAGTGGCATGATCGCGGGACTCGGCGGCGCCTATCTCTCGCTTGACCAGCACCAGTTCACCGATGGCATGACCGCGGGCCGCGGCTTCATCGCGCTGGCCGCCATCATCTTCGGGCGGTGGGATCCCATGCGCGCGGGGCTCGCATGCCTCCTGTTCGCGGCGGCCGAGACGCTCCAGATCCAGTTGCAGGGAACGCAGGCCATTCCCAGCCAGTTCGTGGAGATGATCCCGTACGTGCTCACGATCATCGCGCTCGCCGGCATCGTGGGCCGCGCTCGTCCACCTGCCGCACTCGGCCGGACCACCTCGGAATGAGGCACGCTCCAGTCGCATGTTGAAGTCGAGCAGCAGCAAGTTGTGGATCCTGATGATCACCGCCTTCATCGACATGGTGGGGCTGTTGATGGTCATTCCGCTATTGCCCTTCTATGCCAAGACGCTGGGGCAGGGCGGTCTGATGGTGGGCCTGCTCGTGAGTTCGTTCGCTGTGGCGCAGCTGCTCACCGCGCCCATGTGGGGCCGGATGTCCGATGCCTACGGTCGCCGTCCGGCGCTGCTCGTGGGACTCGCTGCGTCAGCCATCGCGTACGTCATCTTCGGGTATGCGCTGCAGCTGCCGCACCCGTTGTTCTTCCTGTTTCTGTGTCGGCTCGTGCAGGGCGCTGGCGGTGGCACCGTGAGCGTGATCCAGGCGTATGTCGCCGACGCCACGGAGCCAGAGGAACGGGCAAAGGCGCTCGGCTGGCTCTCGGCCGCCACCAATGCCGGCGTCGCAATCGGGCCGGTGCTTGGCTCGCTGACCCATGCGTGGGGCGTGCAGGGACCCGGTCTTTTTGCCGCCGGGTTGTGCGTGGCCAACATCGCCTTCGCGTGGCGCTTCCTCGACGAATCGCGTGACATGCAGGAGGCGGCGCAGTCCAAGGCCGACACCACCAAGCGGGCGCGGTCGCGCGACGCCATCGTGCACGTCATCACGCATTCGGCGGAGCCCGCGTCGCGGCTCATCTGGATCTATGCCATTGCGATGGGGGCGTTCCAGGGCGTGACGTCCATGCTCGCGCTCTACCTGTCCTCGCGCTTCGGCGTCACCGAGAAGACCATCGGATTCTTCTTCACATACACGGGCGTCATCAGCGTGCTCACCCGGGCGCTGATCCTTGGCAGGATGGTGGACCGCTATGGGGAGGTGCGCCTGTCGCGGTTCGGCTCGATGCTGATGGCCGCCGGCATCTTTGCCATGGCGTTCACCAAGCCCATCACGGATCCCGCGCACGTGGCCGCCATGCTCGGCGGATTCCTGCCGGCATCGGCGGTGGCCGTTCTTCCCTACGTGCCGTTGGCGCTTGCCGTGGCCCTCCTGCCGCTCGGCACCGCATTCACCTTTCCGTGCGTGACGGCCATGCTGTCGCGGGTGATTCCCGGGAACGAGCGCGGGCTCTACATGGGCGTGCAGCAGACATTTGGTGGGTCGGCGCGCGTAGTGTTCCCCATCGTATTCGGAATCCTGTTCGACCTCGCGGTGCCGCTGCCCTTCCTGCTCTCGGCGTCGCTGGTGGTGTTCACCATCTGGCTCGGCATGAACTTGGAGAGCTACGTGAAGCCGAGGGTCGTGGTGGCGTCGAGTGCGGGGTAGTCGGGATCGCGGATTGGGCTGGTATCGCGCCTTGGCTCAACGGCGTTCAGGGGTTTGAACTGCTCCAACAATCCAGCGAATCACTCCGAGGGCATCGCGGCGTCCAGATAGCCCGCCATGCTGCATACGGCATCCGCGCACCGCTCCTTTACTCGCGATCATCGCTGAAGGGCTGGCATCCGCATTTTGTCCGGGTGCGGTGCCGAATTACCGAAGTTACCTGTTGACCACGGCCTGCTTTCCCGTGCGCCGTACACCACGCATGACACCGTTCAACTCGCAACGCGCGTAGCTGCGGAGGTTACTGCTCAATGACGGCGAACCCCTCTGTCCTTGCAGCGTGCAAGGATGGATTTATCCCTCCACCAGCGCTCAAGAGTAAAGAAGCGGTGCCGGAATGCCGTACGCAGCGCGGCGGGCCATCTGGACGCCAGAATGCCCTCGGAGTGATTCGCTGGATTGTCGGAGCAGTTCAATGCCGTCGAGCCCCGGCGCCCAAATAGCCTGGTCGCAGAC